>NZ_CAXUCH010000058.1:4568-21577 GCF_964249325.1 uncultured Mycobacterium sp.
GGGCGCCGGGGCGCCCACCAGGCCGGCCTACCAGGCCGCGGCTACGTCCCCGGCGATGGGGACGTCGACAGCCTGGTCGGAGCCGCCGTCGAGCACTTCGGTGGCTTGGACATTATGGTCAACAATGCCGGGATCACCCGCGACGCAACGATGCGCAAGATGACCGAGGAGCAATTCGACGAGGTCATCGCTGTGCATCTCAAGGGAACCTGGAACGGCACGCGTAAGGCCGCGGCGATTATGCGCGAAAACAAGGGCGGCGCGATCGTGAACATGTCGTCGTTGTCGGGCAAGGTCGGTCTGGTCGGGCAGACCAACTACTCGGCGGCCAAAGCCGGCATCGTGGGTATGACGAAGGCCGCCGCCAAGGAGCTCGCCCATCTCGGGGTGCGAGTGAACGCGATTGCACCGGGCTTGATCCGCTCGGCGATGACCGAGGCTATGCCGCAACATATTTGGGACGAGAAGGTCGCGGAGGTTCCGATGGGCCGCGCCGGTGAGCCCCACGAGGTAGCCAACGTCGCATTGTTCTTGGCGTCGGACCTGTCCTCGTACATGACCGGCACGGTGATCGAGGTTACCGGCGGGAGGTTCATGTGACCGGGCCGAGCAGACGTAAAAGTGCCCAATCCGGGGCAAATTTGGAGACTTTTGCGTCTGCTCAGCCAAGAGAGGCCGTGATCTGTGAGCCGCTACGCACCCCGATCGGCCGCTACGGGGGAATGTTCAAGTCGCTGACGGCCGTCGACCTCGGGATCGCAGCGTTAAAAGCGCTCCTCGACCGGACCGGAATTCCACCCGAATCAGTGCAAGACGTCATTCTCGGGCACTGCTATCCGAGCAGCGAGGCGCCGGCGATCGGGCGGGTGGTGGCGCTCGACGCCGGCTTGCCGGTGACAGTTCCCGGCATGCAGATCGACCGTCGTTGTGGGTCGGGCCTGCAGGCGGTGATCCAAGCCTGCCTGCAGGTGAGCAGCGGCGACAACGATCTCGTCATCGCCGGAGGTGCCGAGAGCATGAGCAACGTGGTCTTCTATTCCACCGATATGCGCTGGGGCGGCGCCCGAACCGGTATCCGGGTGCACGACGGGCTGGTTCGCGGACGCACCACCGCGGGCGGCCGTAACTATCCCGTCCCGGGCGGGATGCTGGAGACGGCGGAAAATCTGCGTCGGCAGTACAACATTTCCCGTACTGACCAAGACGAGCTGGCCGTCACATCGCATCAGCGGGCGGTCGCCGCGCAAAAGGACGGCATCTTCGCCGATGAGATCGTCCCGGTCACCGTGCAGAGCCGGCAGGGCGAGGAAATGATCGACACCGATGAACACCCCCGCGCCGACACCACCGTAGAGTCGTTGGCCACGGTCAAACCGGTGCTGCTCAAAGACGATCCGGAAGCGACGGTGACCGCCGGCAATGCCAGTGGACAAAACGATGCCGCATCGATGTGCGTGGTCACCACTCGGCAGAAGGCCGACGAACTAGGGCTGACGCCGCTGGTTCGGTTGGTGTCGTGGGCCGTCGCGGGTGTACCGCCCAACATCATGGGTATCGGTCCGGTGCCTGCGACCGAAGCGGCGCTCGCCAGGGCAGGTCTGCGGCTGGCCGACATCGACCTGATCGAACTGAACGAAGCCTTTGCCGCCCAAGCGCTTGCGGTGATGCGGGAATGGAAATTCAGCGCCGCCGACCGTGACCGCACCAACGTCCACGGCTCCGGAATTTCGCTGGGCCACCCGGTCGGTGCGACCGGCGCGAGGATGCTGGCCACGCTGGCACGCGAGCTCAGCCGGCGCCAGGCGCGCTACGGTTTAGAAACCATGTGCATCGGCGGGGGCCAAGGACTTGCCGCCGTCTTCGAACGGATCGCGTCGTAGTGAACATGCCGTTGAGCGGTATCACTGTCGTCGAAGTGTCCAGCTTCGTCGCCGCACCGTTGTGCGGTATGACGCTGAGCCAACTTGGCGCAGAGGTGATTCGGATCGACCCAATTGGTGGTGCGTCCGACGTCCACCGCTGGCCGCTGGCAAGAAGCGGTGCCTCGATTTACTGGACCGGGCTGAACAAGGGGAAGCGTTCGGCGACGATCGATCTGCGTTCATCGGACGGGCAAGGCCTGGTTCAGCGGCTTGTCGTCGAAGGCGACGGCATCGTGGTAACCAACGCCGCGGGCCTGTCGTGGCTGTCGTATGAACAGTTGGTCAGTCTTAGATCGGATGTGATCCACGTCCAGTTGCTCGGCCGTAATGACGGTTCCACCGCGGTGGACTACACGGTCAACGCGGCGACCGGGTTTCCATTGGTGACTGGTCCGACCGACCATGCCGGTCCCATCAACCACGTGCTGCCGGCGTGGGACGTGTGCTGTGGTCTGTACGCGGCGCTGGCGGTGATCGCCGCGCTGCGTCGTCGCGACAATTCCGGAGTGGGCGCGCAAGTCAGTGTTGCGCTCGAGGACGTCGCGCTGGCCACCGCGGCCAATCTGGGGTGGTTGACCGAGCCTCAGGTCAACGGCACCCAGCGCCCACGGCTCGGCAATGCCATCTACGGCCAGTACGGCCGGGACTTCACGAGTCGCGACGGCGTCGCGTTCATGGTTGTGACGTTGACCAGCCGCCATTTCCGCGACCTTGTCGAGGTCACGGCCACCGGTGCGGCCGTGTCGGCTCTCGCCGAGGCGCTTGGCGCGGACTTCACCGCCGAAGGTGACCGCTACCGCTACCGCGATGCGCTGACGGCTCTGTTCGGCGTTTGGTTCGCCGATCACACTGCCGAGCAGATCAGCGAGGCGCTGTCTGGAACCACGGTGCTGTTCGAACGCTACCGCACGTTCGCCGAGGCCGCCGCGGACCCACGGGTGACGGGGAATCCGTTGTTTTCTCTGCTGCACCAACAAGGAATCGGCGATTATCTCGCTCCAGGTTTGCCGACCGCGTTCGACGGCATGCATCAGCCGAGCACGCCTGCGCCAAGTTTGGGTCAAGACACGAACGACGTGCTCGCTGAAAGACTGGGGTTAAGCCACGACGACATTGCGCGCCTGATCAGTGCGAAGACGATCGCTTGCTGAGCGGGGCAGAGGGGAAAGCAACAGCATGACCAGACTTGCGCAGACGCTCGGCCTAACCGAGTTTCAGGCCGAGATCCTCGCCACGGTTCGCCAATTCGTGGACAAGGAAGTCATTCCCAGCGCGCAGGAACTCGAACACAGTGATACCTACCCTCAAGCCATCGTCGAGCGGATGCGCGACATGGGTCTGTTCGGTTTGATGATTCCCGAGGAGTACGGAGGGCTGGGCGAGTCGCTATTGACCTACGCGCTGTGTGTCGAAGAATTGGCACGCGGTTGGATGAGCATTTCGGGTGTGATCAACACTCATTTCATCGTCGCGTACATGGTGCGCCAGCACGGAACAGAAGCGCAGAAACATCTGCTGCCTCGCATGGCGACCGGCGAAGTGCGCGGGGCTTTTTCGATGTCCGAGCCGGAGCTGGGCTCTGACGTCGCGGCGATACGGACCCGGGCAGCACGCAACGCCGACGGCACCTACACGATCGACGGGCAGAAGATGTGGTTGACCAACGGTGCCAGCTCGACACTGGTGGCCGTATTGGTGCGCACCGATGAGGGAGCCGAGACACCGCACCGCAATCTGACGGCCTTCCTCATCGAAAAGCCCACCGGGTTCGGCGAAGTAGCACCAGGTTTGGTGATCCCCGGCAAGATCGACAAACTCGGCTACAAGGGCATCGACACTACTGAACTCATCTTCGACGGATACCTGGCAAGCGGCGACGACATTCTTGGTGGCGTACCCGGGCAAGGCTTCTACCACATGATGGACGGCATCGAAGTCGGGCGGGTCAACGTCGCAGCCCGGGCTTGTGGTGTGGGCATCCGGGCCTTCGAACTTGCGGTGCGCTACGCGCAGCAGCGGCACACCTTCGGCAAACCGATCGCCGAACACCAGGCCGTGGCCTTCCAGTTGGCCGAAATGGCAACAAAAGTGGAGGCCGCGCACCTGATGATGGTTAATGCTGCCCGCTTGAAGGACTCCGGTGAACGCAACGATCTCGCGGCCGGGATGGCCAAATACCTGGCCAGCGAACTGTGCAGCGATGTCACCCAGCAGAGTTTCCGAATCCACGGAGGTTACGGCTACTCCAAGGAGTATGAGATCGAGCGGCTGATGCGCGACGCGCCGTTCCTGCTCATTGGCGAGGGAACCAGCGAGATTCAAAAATCCATCATCAGCAAGCGACTGCTTGCCGAATATCGGATCTGACCAGTGACCGCTCCTGATTTCGCCACACGACCGCAGCTCTCCGAAGACGTCGCCCGTTTTGTCCGTAACAGAATTTTCGACGGCACCTATACCGCCGGGGAATACGTTCGTCTCGACCAGCTGGCCGCGGAGTTGGGAATCAGCGTCACGCCGGTGCGCGAGGCGCTGTTTCAGCTTCGCGCGGAAGGTCTGCTGGCTCAGCAGCCGCGCCGCGGGTTTGTTGTGTTGCCGGTGACCAGCCGAGATCTCACCGATGTGGCGAACGTGCAGGCGCACGTCGGTGGTGAACTGGCTGCGCGGGCCGCTGTCAACATCAAAGACGACGAGCTCCGCGAGCTCAAGGAGATTCAGGCCCAGCTGGAAGCTGCGTATGCCGGCAATGACAACGAACGAGCGGTCCGTCTGAATCACGAATTCCACCGGGCCATCAATGTTGCCGCGGACTCCCCGAAGCTTGCCCAGTTGATGTCGCAGATCACCCGCTATGCCCCTGAATCGGTGTTTCCGACCATCACCGGCTGGCTGGGCCAGTCGATCAAAGACCATCGCCGGGTGCTGGCCGCGCTGGAGAAGCGCGACGGCAAACTGGCCCGTAAAGCGATGTCCGAACACCTTGCGGCAGGTGCAGTTCCGTTGATCGAGCACCTTATCCAGCGCGGAGTGGTCGACGAAGCAAGCCACCTGAACTCCCGACGGCGGGCGCGCTCGCAAGCCTGATCGTGGGCTCTGTTGTCACTGTTGGCTGTCGGCCAGCATGGCGCCTAGCCGGCGAACGTCCACTTTTCCGGTGGGCCCGCGCGGGATGTCATCATCGGAGGCCACTAACAGCCACACCGTCGGCACCTTGAAGGAGCTCAGCAGTCCACGGCAGCCTCCCGCAGCTGCTCAACCGCCGTTCCCGCGGTGTTGCATACGACCACCGTGCCCACTTGGTCGCCCTGTGCAGCAGCAACATTGGTGACGAAGGCATTGTCGACGCCCACGATGCTCTTTAACGCCTGTTTGACCTCGCTGGGATAAACGGTGGCGCCGCTGACTTTGAACATGTCGTCGGATCTGCCGTGATAAACGAGGAAGCCGTCCGGGTCGAGGTGGCCGAGGTCGCCGGTGGAGTAGAAACCGTCCACGGTGAACACGTTTTCGCGGCTGCGCCGGCATATCCCGCGCAGAATGTGAGGTCCCCGAATCTCGATCATCCCAACGGTTCCCAAAGGAACCGGACGCCGGTCTCGGGATCGGCGATACGTACCTCCATGCCAGGGAACGGCTTACCGCAGCTGCCCCAGGCGGGTGGGTGCGGTCGAGCATCTCGGAATCTTTACCGACACATGCGACCCGGGCATGGTCTCGGCACGTGCCCGGTACTGGGCGCAGAAGGCGGCGAGAATGCCGGCCGACGGCGTCGTGGTCGCTAAGGAGGCGTTCCGTCTCGTGGAACAGACCCAGGCCTACCACGGTGAGGAAGTGGCAAGCTATCTGTTCCACGCGTTCGGGGCGAATCTGCAATTCGAGCCCGAAGAATTCAACTTCGTCACGACCCAAGTACAACACGGTACGAAGGAGGCGTTCCGGCTGCGTGACGAACACTTCCATGTACCAGAACCCAAAGCGCCGTGAGCGATTCGCGGCTTCCAGCAAGGACATACGGTTTGCCCGCCTCTGAGCGATTGTGACGGTGGGATCGGCTGTCGCAGCCGTGAAGTCGCTCAGAGCCGGGCAAACAGTGCAATACCTTCAGCCAGCGGCTTGTGTGGCAGGTGTGTCCACCCGGAACTATGTTGTTACCGCGACGTTTTGGTCCGCCCTCGGGGAGCCGCCGGCTTGCGTCGCCCGGCAGGTGCCGGCTTGCCCGTCTTGCGTTGCCGCGGAGACGACTCCGCGCCCTGCTCGATCATCCTTTCCGCGTGGTCGAGGATGCACTCAAGACCGTATTCGAAGTTGGTCTCGTCGGCGGCGCCGATGTGATGTCCCTTCGCGGTCATTTGAGCGAGCAGTGGCGTGGTTTCGGGATCGATGACCATGGCGTCCTCGATGGTGCGCGCGCCGTTCTCGGTGGCCTGGTTCTTTTGGTGTAGGCGATGCAGGACCACTGATCCCCGGACATGCACGGACACTGCGGAATAAGTGTCGAAGGCTTCTTCGGGCGATAACCCCGCTTCGACCAGACCGGCGATGGCCTTTTCGATCTCTTGAACGCCCAGCCGTGCTGCCCTGGGGCTGAGCGCGGACCGGATTAAAATCAGGTCGCACAGTATCGGGTTGCCGATGAACGTCTTCCGCATGGAGCGAGCGTGGTTCCGCAATGTCTCGCGCCAGTCGCTTGCCTGCACATAGGGGGTGTCGAACACGTATTTACGCAAGGCGCGGTCGGTCATCGCGTTGAGCAGATCGTCCTTCTTGCGGAAATACCAGTAGATGCTTGTGACGCCGACGCCCAGATGCTTTCCGAGCAGCGGCATGCTCAGGTTGTCGATCGATACCTGCTCTGCGAGTTCGAAAGCGCCGTTGATGATGTCGTCGGGATTGATGGATCCGCGTTCGCGTCGCTGACGCTTGTCGGCGGTAGCTTGCTTTGCCACTGCGGGCACCTCCATCAAGTTCATTACTGCTTACGCAGTCCGCGCTGCGAGCCGGCGTAACCGAATCTACCGGTAGTTGTGGCCTGAACTGCGGCTACGCGGGGTGTGTCGGCGCTTCCCTCTGCTACTGTAATGCCTATCGTAGGCTTTTTGATAGCTGTGGCAGCAGTGAACGGCGAGCGGGCATACCGATGGATTTAGGGCTGAAAGACGCGACCGCGGTGGTCGTCGGCGGGGCTCGCGGGATGGGATTGGCCACAGCGCGGTGCCTGGCAGCCGACGGTGCCCGGGTGGCGGTCGCCGCGCGATGGCGACCCGACCTGGATCGGGCGGCCGAGGAGCTACGTCAGCAGGGCAGCCCGGATGCTCTCGGCTTGGTCGCCGACGTCCGCGACGCCGGACAGGTCGACAAGCTGTTTGCCCAACTCGGCGAGCGGTGGAGCGGCGAACTCAACGTGCTCGTCAGCGCGGTCGGTCCGGGCAGGGTGGGCAGCTTCGAGGACCTGACCGACGAGCAGTGGCGCCAGGCTTTCGACGACGGCGTGATGGGCATGGTGCACTGCGTTCGCTCGGCACTTCGCCGCTGCTGCGCAAGGCGGCCTGGGCGCGGATCGTCAACTTCTCGGCACACTCCACCCAGCGGCAAAGTGTGGTGCTGCCCGCCTACACCGCCGCCAAAGCAGCGTTGACGAGCATCTCCAAGAACTTGTCGTTGCTGCTGGCCAAGGACGAGATCCTGGTCAACGTCGTCTCTCCGGGCAGCATCGCATCCGAATCGCTGGTCGGCTGGGCCAAGTCGGTCGGGGTCGATGGCGACGACCCCTATCAGCTGATGGACGCCATTGCCAAGCACTTCGGCCACCCGGCCCACCTGCCGCGCGCCGGCTTACCAGACGAAATCGGGCCTGTGGTGGCGTTTTTGGCGTCGCGGCGCAACTCCTACATGACCGGAGCCAACGTCAACGTCGACGGTGGTTCTGACTTCACCTGACGACAGGGAGGGCGTGATGGCAACGGCCGGCGAAGCGCGAGCATGGGCCCGCAACGCGCTGCGGGGAATCGGCGACTCCCTCTACACACCGTTTTGTGGCACTGACGGCGACGACATCGACTGGGAGGCCTGCGGGACGCTGGTGTGGTACTGCGTCGGCGACCTCGGACACCCGATGTTGTGGTGCACTAGCGGCATAGCAGAGTTCTGGTCGCTGACTCTCATTGAGCGAAAGCGGTTGCTGGAAGTGGCGATCGAGGAAGCACGCCACATCAATCCGGACGTCGTCGTGCAGGCCTGCACCGCGGCGATGTCAGCCAAAGACTGTTTGGCTCTGACGCTGCACGCACAGCAGGTGGGCGCCGATATCGCCTACATCCAGACTCCGATGATGGAAGTGCACGGCGGAGAAGGCGTGCTGCGGTTCTTCCGATACATCGCCGACCGCACGGATATCGCGCTGGGCATGTTCAACTCACCGTCATCGGGCTACGTGTTGACACCGGCGGAAAGCGCGCAGATCTACCACCAGGTGCCCGCTGTCTGCGCAATACCTGTTCGAAACTCCGAAGCGGCGCGTGCTTACCGAGTACTGGGATCTGATCGTCAACGACAAGCTCGTCGAGGCGATGAATTTGGGCGGGATTCAGGCTTGGACCAGTTCGACATCGACCTCGGCCCGTGGTTCACCTGCTATCCCGGACGATCCGATTACTTCACCCACTGGGGCGGTGCCTTCAAGCACGCGGCGTCGATTCTTAGTCTGCCGGTGGGGACTATCCGCATTCGCGGCCTCCGCAAGCCGAATTGCCTGCGGCGGCTAAAGAAAAGATCCAGAATGCCTATCGTCGCCTCGGGCTTATTGCGCCGTAGACGATAAACCAACAGCCGCCGGTTTACCCTGGTCGTAATGGAACTCCGGCAGTTGCGGAATGCTGTACCGATAAGTATACAGTATGGGTACAAAGACGCTGGAGTCAGCGGTCCGGGAATGAGGAGACGCGCCGATGAGCACCGCCGATGACGTCGCTGCCACGGCCGGCGTCCCCGCCGGTCAACACGACGCGGTGCGCTATGAGGATACGGGCAGTGGTATCGCGGTGCTCACGCTGAATCGGCCTGAGCGACTCAACACCTGGGGCGGCGACATTGCCGGTGCCTTCTATTCAAGCCTTGCGCATGCCGAAGACGATCCGGCCATTCGGGTGGTCGTGGTGACCGGTAGTGGCAAGGCGTTTTGCGCAGGCGCTCAGCTGGGCTCCATGGCGACCGTCGGGGAGTCGCTGGGGAACACCGAGCAGCGGGACCTGAGCCAGTTGGTCGGCGAGCGCCAACCCCATTCCCTGACCACCCTGCGCAAGCCGGTTATCGGGGCGATCAATGGTTCCTGTGTGGGGATCGGGCTCACGCTGGCCCTGATGTGTGATGTCCGATTTGCTGCTGCTGGGGCGAAATTCGCCGCATCGTTCGCGCGCCGGGGGCTGATTGCGGAATACGGCGTCTCGTGGATCCTTCCGCGGTTGGCCGGCTGGGGTGTCGCGCTCGATCTGCTGTTGAGCGGCCGAACCTTCCTTGCCGAGGAGGCGGCCGAGCTGGGTCTGGTCAAGGAGGTCGTCGCCCCCGACCAGCTGCTGCCGTGTGTCATGGACTACGCCGAGGACATCGCGCGCAATTGCTCACCTGCTTCGATGGCCGTCATCAAGCGGCAGGCCTACGGTGACGCCACTCGCGGCGTGGAGGAAGCCACCGCGCTTGCCGAGACGTTGCTGCAGGAGTCGCTGTTGCGGCCCGACGTCATCGAAGGCATCACGAGCTTTCTCGAAAAGCGAGCGCCAAATTTCCCGGGGCTAAGCGCATCCGAGTAAGCGACATCGTGCGGGACCGAAAGGATGATCATGACCAGCTTGGGTTACAAGGCGATTGACGTCGACAACCACTACTACGAACCGCTGGATGCCTTCACACGTCATCTCGATAAGAAGTTCAAACGCCGCGGCGTTCAGATGCTCACCGACGGCAAGCACACCTATGCCGTCATCGGTGAGCGGGTCGACCACTTCATCCCGAACCCGACTTTCGACCCGATCATCGTGCCGGGCTGCCTGGACCTGTTGTTCCGTGGCGAGGTGCCCGAGGGCGTCGACCCGGCCTCGCTGATGAAGGTTGAGCGGCTGGCGGATCACCCCGAGTACCAAAACCGCGACGCCCGCATCGCGGTGATGGACGAGCAGGGCATCGAGACGGTGTTCATGTTGCCGACCTTCGCGTGCGGCGTCGAGGAAGCGCTCAAACACGACATCCAGGCCACCATGGCCTCGGTGCACGCGTTCAACCTGTGGCTCGACGAGGACTGGGGCTTCGACCGGCCCGATCACAGGATCATCGCGGCGCCGATAATCTCGCTGGCCGACCCCGAGAAAGCCGTCGAAGACGTCGAATTCGTGTTGTCGCGCGGCGCCAAGCTGGTACTGATGCGGCCCGCCCCCGTTCCCGGCGTGGTGAAGCCGCGGTCGCTGGGCGATCCCGTCCACGATCCGGTTTGGGCGCGGCTGGCTGAGGCCGACGTGCCGGTTGGCTTCCATTTAAGCGACAGTGGCTATTTGCAGATCGCGGGCATGTGGGGCGGTAAGTCGACGTTCGAGGGGTTCGGCGCGAAGGATCCGTTGGACGTAGTACTGCTCGACGATCGCGCGATCCACGACACGATGGCATCGATGATCGTGCATGGCGTGTTCACCCGCCACCCGAAACTGCGGGTGGCCAGCATCGAAAACGGGTCGTACTTCGTGTACCGGCTGATCAAGCGGCTAAAGAAAGCGGCCAACAACTATCCGCACCACTTCCGCGAAGATCCGGTGGAGCAGTTGCGCAACAACGTGTGGATCGCCCCCTACTACGAGGATGATCTCCCAGCCTTAGCCGAGACCATCGGAGTCGAGCGCATCCTGTTCGGTTCCGACTGGCCGCACGGCGAAGGCCTGCAGTCACCGCTCGCGTTCGCCGACGAACTGACCGGCTTCAGCGAAGCCGACATACGAAAGATCATGCTTGAGAACGCATTAGACCTATTGGGTATCAAGGTGGCGTCGGCGGCGTAGCGTCATGCCCGAGTGGACGATCGGCGCGGTATTGGATGCCATCGCAGATGTCATTCCGGACCGCCTGATGACGGTGTGCGGTGATCGGCGAAGCACGTTCGGCGAGTCGGCGCTGCGCACCACCCGATTGGCAAACTTCCTGAGCAGCAACGGGCTTGGTGTGCATCGCCCGCGGGAGATGCTCAACCGTTGGGAGTGCGGGCAAGATCGGGTAGCGCTGCTGATGTACAACGACCTGTACCCCGACATGGTGATCGGCTGTCTCAAAGCACGCGCGGTGCCGGTGAATGTCAATCACTACTACTCACCGCGTGAGATCCGCGAGCTACTCGAATACGTGCGACCGCGAGGCATCGTCTACCATCGCTCGCTCGGTGCACGGTTCGCCGAGGTTTTGCCTGCCGGCGCCGATGTACTGGTGTCAATCGACGACGGCAGTAGCGTTTCCCAACTTCCGGGCGCCATCTCGCTGGATGAGGCCTTGGCAACGTCGGGCACCGACCACATCAGCGGCTCGCCTGACGATCTGATCATGATGTGTACCGGCGGCACGACCGGACGTCCAAAAGGAGTGTTGTGGCGCCAAAGCGACATGTACGTCGCATCGATGACTGGAGCCGATCACGCCTCCATGGACGAGATCCACGCGAAGGTGCGCGCAGTCGGGCAGCCCTGGTTCGCCGTCTCGCCGCTGATGCACGCGGCAGGAATGTGGACCGCGTTCTCGGCAAACTTCAACGGCCTCAGCGTCGTTGTGTACGACAACCGGACCAAGCTTGATCCTCGGTTGGTGTGGCAGACCGCGGAACGTGAAAAAGTCGGCATGATTACCATGGTGGGCGACGCCTATGCCGGCCCGCTCCTGGCCGAACTGAAGCGGGGCACATACGATTTGTCGTCGCTTTACGCCATCGGCACCGGAGGAGCGGCCACCAACTCGAAGTACAAGCAAGGGCTCATGGCATGCCTGCCACACGTCACGATCATCGACGGATACGGATCGTCAGAGACCGGAAACTTGGGGTTCGGGCATAGCCGGGGCGGAACGGAGAGCAGTACTTTCGAACTCATGTCCGGGGGAGTGGTGGTGTCCGCGGATCTCAGCCGATTCCTGCGGCCCGGCGAGCCAGAGGTCGGCTGGGCGGCGCGGACCGGGCGGATTCCGCTTGGCTACTTCGACGATGCCCAAGCCACCGAGCGCACTTTCCCGGAGGTTGAGGGCCAGCGTGTCGTGATATCCGGGGACCGGGCCACCATCGAGGTCGACGGCACTATCCGATTGCTAGGTCGTGATTCGCTGGTCGTGAACACGGGAGGCGAAAAGGTTTTCGTCGAAGAGGTCGAGGAGGTGCTGCGCGCACACCCGGGCATCGCCGATGCGTTGGTGGTCGGGCGCCCGAGCGAGCGGTGGGGCGAAGAAGTCGTCGCGCTGGTCGCGATACGCCCTGGCTCAGACGGCGACCTTGGCCGGCAAGCGCTGTACACGTTCTGCGCCGCGCAGCTCGCGCATTTCAAAGTGCCCAAGGCGTTCATCTTCGTCGAGCAGGTCCAGCGCCTCGGCAACGGTAAGCCCGACTACCGATGGGCCAAACAAGCTGCGAGACAAACCGTTCTGCATGGTGCACCATGACGCATAAGGCGATCGACTGTCTGGTCAACGTGCATTTCGGGGAATCCGAAAAACAGCCCAGTTGGATGCTCAAGGTCAGAGACGACTACTTCAAGGGTCCGAAGTCGATGTTCGAGCCGGTCGAGCTGGCCGAACTGCTCGAGGAAATGGACGAGCAGGGTGTGCAGAAGGCGATCCTGATGGACTCGCTCGCCAATCCGTCGACGACCGCGCGCAAATTCTTTGCGGCCGAACCAGACCGGTTCGCGCTGGCGATGGGTGGAGTTAACCTTTTGCGTCCGGTGCAACCGCTGCGCGAACTGACCGCGATCGTCAAAGATCTGCCGGTCGCCTACGCCGTGGTGGGACCGAGCTTCTGGGGCGACGGGCAGTATGCACCGAGCGACGCCGTGTACTATCCGCTCTACGCCAAGTGCGCCGAACTCGACCTGCCGCTGTGCATCAACACCGGTATCCCCGGACCACCCATCCCCGGCGACGTGCAGCATCCCATGCATCTTGACCGAGTGTGCGTCCGCTTTCCAGAACTGCGGCTGTGCATGATCCACGGAGCAGACCCCTGGTGGGACGTTGCCATTCGGCTAATGATCAAGTACCGCAATCTTCGCCTGATGACGTCGGCCTGGTCACCCAAGCGGCTGCCGGAAAGCCTGGTGCATTACATGCGAACACGCGGACCCGACAAGGTGATCTACGCATCGGACTGGCCGGTATTGCGCATGCGCCGGGTCGTGCCCGAAGCGCTTGCTCTGGACCTCCCACCGGAGGTGCTCGACAACTATCTGTACAACAACGCGCAGGAATTCTTCTTCGGGGAACGACGGGAGCAATGACGATGGACCGTTTCGAGCTGCGCAGGCTGGATTACAGCCTGACCGAAGATCACCTCGCGTTGCAGACTGCGTACAAGGACTTCTTCAAAACCCACTGCTCGATCGAGTCGGTGCGCGCCGCCGAACCGTCGGGCTTCGACAAAAACCTCTGGGAGCGGTTGTGCGCCATGGGCGCAACCACAATGGCGCTACCGGAGTCGTGCGGTGGCGACGGCGCAACATTGGTCGACCTGACCCTGGTCGCCGAGGAGATCGGTCGCTCGCTTGCACCGGTTCCCTGGATCGACCACGTCTGCACGGCTCGGTTGCTGGCGCGGTTGGGCGAGGTGGAATCCGACGTCGTCACCGGAACGCAGGTCGCCGCGCTGGATCCGCAGGTCGAAAGCGGTGAGGGCCCGAGGCTCATTCCGGCCGGCTCGATCGCCGACCACGTCATCATCCGCGACGCTGACTCGATCGTGCGCCTGACTTTCGCCACCCGACCGGCGAGGCTAGACAACATCGGGCGGCTACCGATGGCGTGGGTGGACCCGGCCGCTGCCGATGCTCGGGCCGTCGTGGCCACCGGAGCCGATGCGTTGGCCAACTACGGACGCGCACTTGATGAGTGGCGGCTGCTCACCGCCGCGGCCCTGGTGGGGATGGTCGAGGAGACGATGACCATCGCTGCGGAGTTCGCCAAGACGCGTTACACGCTCGGTGTGCCGATCTCGACGCTGCAGGGTATCTCGCATCCGCTGGCCAACATGGCGATCACTGTGCAAAGCGGACGCAACCTTGCTCACCGAGCCGCCTGGTTCTTCGACAACGAACCCGACGAGCGCCCGGAGTTGCCGTCGTCGGCGTTCGCGTTCATGGCCGAGGAGGCAACGAAGGCAGCCACCATGGCGGTGCATATCCAAGGCGGCCTTGGTGTGTCGGCGGAAGCGGCCGCGACGGCGTACCTAGTGCGAGCGCGGGGTTGGCCGTTGGCGGGCGGTGACCCTGGTGCGAGCGCACAGCAGATCGCTCAAATCGTCGCTGCTCGCGAAGCGCAGGTCTAGGAGCACACGATGGATTTCTCAACGGTCGAGCTGTCCGACGACGACAAGGCCTTCCTCGACGAAGCACGAAAGTTCTTGGCCACCCATGTGACCGAAGAGGTCAGACGCCGTGACCGCGAAACCGGCGACAACTTCGATGAAGGCGTGCACCTCGCGATGGGGGCCGCGGGCTATCTGGAAGCGGAGTGGAAGCCGGAATCCGAAGGCGGCTTCAGCCGGGTACGGCGCCGTATCTGGGAACTGGAAAAGCGCCGGTTCCATGTGCCATGGGTGACCTGGGGCACGACGGCGATGGTCGCGCGCTCGGTGGCGAAATTCGGTTCGCCGGAATTACAAGCGGAAGTGTTGCCGGGAGTCTTCAGCGGCCACATCCGAATGTGTCTGGGTTACACCGAACCCGAGGGCGGGTCTGACGTCGCCACGTGTAAGACCCGTGCAGTGCGGGATGATGATAGTTGGATCATTAACGGCTCCAAGATGTTCACCACCGGCGCGCACAACTGCCAATACGTCTTCCTGATCACCAACACCGACTCCCAAGCGGCGAAACACCAGAGCCTGACCATGTTTCTCGTGCCGCTGAACTCGCGGGGTATCGAGATCCAGGGCATCCGCACCGTCGACGGCGACCGCACCAACATCGTGTACTACAGTGACGTCCGCGTCCCCGACAAGTACCGGCTGGGCGAGGTCAATGGCGGCTGGACCGTGCTAAGGGAGCCGCTCAACGTCGAACACGGCGCGGTAGCACCCGCTCGCGACGGACTGCAGGACACGTCGATCATGATGCACCAGGCGGGGTTCATGGCCGAGGCGGTCGACAAGGCCGCAGGCCGGGTCGCCCAAGAGAATACGAATGGCCGCCGCCTGGTCGACGATACGTCGGTGGCGTATCGATTGGGGCGCAGCGTGGCTCGGATGGAGGCGGCGCTGTCCACGCCGAGCATCTTCGGACGTGTCGCCGTCGCGCAAACCATGCGCGACATCTCACCGGATCTGATGGACATTCTTGGCGCCGCGTCGGCATTGCCGTATGGGACCGACGGCGCCGCCGATGACGGGGCCGCAGAGTACTGCTACCGCTTCGCCCCACTGGTGGGCATTTACGGCGGCACACTCGAGGTTTTCCGCAACATGATCGCCCAGCACGTCCTCGGCCTGGGAAAGCCGGCATACGCAACGCAAGTGAAGAAAGCCCATTAGCGCGAGCAGCCCAAAAGCGCCCGAAACCCGGCCTGTCGGGGACTTTTGCGTCTGCTCGGCGAGATCAGGTGCTCAAGATCGTCGCCGCGGCGGTGCCGGGCGCCGTAAACCTGCGCGAACCCGACCCGCGGTGCGCCGGGCACTTGCCGGTCGCCGGCTTCGCCGCGCAGTTGGCGCACCAGCTCATGCACCTGTCGCAGACCGGACGCGCCGATCGGCTCACCGTTGGCGATGAGCCGGCCGTCGGTGTTGATCGGCATCGGGCCGGTGATTTCGGTGGCGCCGTCGACCAACATCTTTTCCTGCTCACCATCGGCGCAGAACCCGCATTCGGCCGTGTGGATCACTTCCGCGCCGGCATCGGTGTCCTGCAGCTGGATAACATCGACATCGCCGGGGCCCACTCCGGCTGTCTTAAACGCTGCGCGGGCCGCATACACGGTCGGCGAAACGTCTTCTTGCACTGGGCCATAGGTCGTGTTGACCGCGTAGGCACCGTAGCGGCGAGTGCGGACCTCCACCGCCCGCATACACGGGCTTTGACGTAAACTGATGGGCAATGTCAGCGCGGCACATGATCGCGGCGGCGGCCCCTTCGTCGGGGGCGCAGAACATGTACTGCGTCAGCGGGTAATTCAGGACCGGCGAGCCGGGGATCTGTTCTTCGGTGAGCGGCTTGCGCCGGTATGCGTTGGGATTGAGCGATCCGTTACGGTAGTTCTTCGCGGCGACCTTGGCCATGGTTTCGACGGAGACACCGTGGTCGTGAAGGTAGCGATTGGCCTTCATCCCGAAGAACTTAGTGGTGAGGTATTGCCCGTTCTCGGCATACCACCTCGGCATCCCCACCAGCGCGGGGGCTTCGGTGAAGGCACCCCGCGGATGCTTGTCCATTCCGACGGCGATTCCGAGGTTGTAGTCGCCCAGTCGAATCGTATCAGCGCACAGCTTGGTGGCGCTGGCGGCGGTGGGGCAGGCGTTGAACACGTCGGTGAACGGGATACCGGTAAGCCCCACCATCCCGACGATCGCGTCCGGGTTGGCCACCGTCCAACTGCCACCCACCTCGAACTGGACGTCCTTCCAGTCCAGGCCCGCATCGGCGAGCGCAAGCTGAATCGCGTCGGCGGCCATCTCCATCGCGGACTTGCCCTCGAACCGGCCGAATGGGTGAGGCCCCCCGATGATCGCGACGTCATGCATCAGCGCCACTCCTCCTCATCGCTTCGCTCTGCATCGTCGTCGGCGTGTCTCATCAGATCCACTGCTCCTCATCGTTTCGATCTGCTTCGTCGTCGGCGCGGTTCATGCGATAGCTCCTAACTCCTTGAGTTCGGCGATGC
>NZ_CAXUCH010000059.1:0-21494 GCF_964249325.1 uncultured Mycobacterium sp.
CTACTGGCCCGACGGCACGCTGGAATTCGTCGGCCGGGCCGATCAGCGCGTCAAGGTCAGCGGATATCGCATCGAGCTCGGCGAGGTCGAATCCGCGGTGCGGCGGGTGCCCGGGGTGGTCACGGCCGTCGCTGCTGTGGTACCGACGACAGGAGGGTCGGACGTGCTAGCGGCCGCCGTGCACGTCGGCGACGAGCGGTTGACCACCGCGGGGATACGCGAACACCTAGCGAATTGCGTTCCCGCATATATGGTTCCGCGCCACTTGTCGTTGGTGGACCGCATCCCGTTCACAGCCGGCGGCAAGATCGACCGGCGCACTGTCGCCGACCAACTGAAGGCCAGCCTGGCCGGCTCGGCTCAACCGGACCGCCGCGCCGCGTCGACCCCGGTGGAGGCCGCGCTGGCGGCGATCATCGGCGGGGTGCTCGGCGTGGAGACCGTCGGAGTCGACGACGATTTCTTTGCACTGGGCGGTGATTCGGTATTAGCCACCCAGGCTGTTGCCCGGATCCGCACCTGGCTCGACGCGCCCCACGCCATGGTCGCGGACATGTTCGCCGCCCCAACCGTTTCGGCCCTGGCCCGCCTACTGAGCTGTCGCGAGCACGACGGCGGGCGACTCGACGCCGTCGCCGAAATCTATTTGGAAGTCGCCGGCATGGACGCTGAGGAAGTCGTGTCACAGTCGGCGGAAGTCGGGATGACACATGACCGTCGATAACGTGGCGAGCATGCCGGGCGCGTTCGCGCCGTGGATCAAATACTTCCCGGGTCAGGACGCACAGGGGTGTATAGGTGCCACTGTGGTGTTTCCCCACGCCGGCGCCGCCGCGGCCAGTTATCGAAAGTTGGCCTTGGCGTTGGCCGCCCGCGGTGACACGTTTGTCGTGCAATACCCGCAGCGGGCCGAACGCATCAACGAACCACCGCCAGAAACCGTCCACGACTTGGCCCGCGACCTGTTCGAGGCCGCGCCGTGGCGGCAGGTCGCGCCGTTACGTTTGTTCGGGCACAGCATGGGAGCGGTTGTCGCCTTCGAATTCGCCCGGGTCGCCGAACAGCGCGGCGTCAGCGTGCAAAAGCTCTGGGTGTCATCCGGGCCGGTGCCGTCTACCGTCGGCAACTTGCCCGAGTTGCCGACCACCGGCCCGGAACTGCTCGCCGACCTCACGGACATGGGCGGGACCGACCCGCGGCTGCTCGCCGATGCGGAGTTCGCGGAACTGCTCACCACCGCTGCGCGCAGCGACTACGAGGCGCTCAACCGCTATCACTGCCCCGCGGGTGTGCGCATCCGCGCCGACATCTACGCCGTCGGTGGACGCCATGACCACCGCATCGACATTCGCACGCTTCGGGAATGGGCCACGCACACCGAGGGTTCGTTCACGTTGTCGTTCTTCGACGGCGGCCACTTCTATGTCAACCAGCACCTCGACGCTCTGACTAATCGAGTCATCACCGATGTCTGATCCGCGGTCCGCTGCGTTCGACGACCCCGTCGTCATCATCGGCGTGGCCGTCGAGGCGCCCGGCGATATCGACACCGCCGACGACTATTGGGCGTTGCTTACCCAACAACGAGAGGCGCTCGGCCCGTTCCCCACCGATCGGGGCTGGCCCGTGCGCGAACTGCTGACCGGGTCAGGTCGCGACGGCTTCAAGAAAATCCACGACTGCGGCGGATTCCTCTCCGGCGCAGCGACGTTCGACCCGGAGTTCTTCGGCATCTCACCGCGTGAGGCCACCACGATGGACCCGCAGCAACGCGTCGCGCTGCGGGTCGCCTGGCGTGCGCTGGAGAACAGCGGCATCAACCCCGACGACCTGGCCGGAGAGAACGTGGGCTGCTATGTCGGTGCGTCCCCAACCGGATACGGGCCCGACATGGCCGAATTCTCCTGGCACAGCGGTCATCTGATCACCGGAACAGCGCTGAGCGTGGTGTCGGGCCGGATCGCGTACACGCTGGGATTGGCGGGGCCTGCGCTGAGTGTCGACTGCTCCTGTTCCTCGGCGCTGGCCGCCTTGCACACCGCCGTGCAGTCACTGCGGACCGGTGACTGCGACATGGCACTGACCGGCGGGGTGTGCGTGATGGGCTCGCCCGGATACTTCGTCGAGTTCTCCAAGCAGCATGCCTTATCCGACGACGGACACTGCCGCCCCTACAGCGCGCACCCCAGCGGAACCGTATGGGCAGAAGGCGCGGCAATGTTTGTGCTGCAACGTAAATCAGCAGCGCTACGAGACGGTCGGCGCATTGTCGCCGAGATCCGGGCCAGCGCAGTCAACCAAGACGGTCGAAGCACCGGGCTCAGCGCCCCCAGCGCAGCGGCGCAGACCCGGCTGTTTCGGCGCGGCATCACCGAGGCCGGGCTTCGTGCTGAAGACGTCGCGATGGTCGAGGGACACGGCACCGGAACCAGGATCGGCGATCGCGTCGAATTGCAGTCCTTGTCGCAAACCTACGGCGACACCGCGCCTGGCAGCGGCGCGCTGCTGGGGTCGGTGAAGTCCAACGTTGGCCACTCGCAGGCCGCCGCAGGAGGCCTGGGCCTGGCCAAGGTCCTGGTTTCCGCAGAACACGCTGCCGTACCTACCACCCTGCACGCCGATGAACCCAGTCGCGAAATCGACTGGGACAGCCAAGGCTTGCGGCTGGCACGCGAGCTGACGCCGTGGCCTGCGGTGAACGGGCAGCGGATCGCCGCGGTATCGGCCTTCGGCATCAGCGGCACCAACGCGCACGTGATCGTGTCGGTACCGGCGGTGGCGTGATGTCAGTCCAGCAACTGCCCGACGGCCGCACCCCCGTGCTGCTCAGCGCGCACGAGCACGACTTGGTCGGCCAGGACGCGGCCGCGATCCTGCGGTACCTGGAACGCGAGCCCAGCGTGGCCGCGGTGGCCGCCACGTTGCTGCAGATTCGGCGAGTACGCCGGCACCGCGCGGTGGTGCGGGCAGCCGACCGCAGCGAGTTGGCGGCTGGGCTCAGGGCCTTGGCTGGTGGCGACGAGCACCCGCTGGTGGCCTGGTCGTCGATGACCGACCGCCCGCGCATTGCATTCGTCTGTCCGGGCCAGGGCAACCAATGGCCGTCGATGGGCGCCGAGGCCTACGGGCAGCTACCTGCTTACCGGGCCGAGGCCGACAATTGCGCGGCGGCGTTCATCGCGGCCGGACACCCGTCACCGTTGCCGTATCTGGTTGACGGTCAGCGTGACTGGTCCCAGATCGAAATTCAGGGAGCGCAGTTCACCCATTGCGTCAGCTTGGCGCAGGTGTGGCGATCCTACGGAATTCTGCCCGCTATCACCGTGGGACACAGCCTTGGTGAAGTCGCCGCGGCCTACGTGGCCGGTGCCATAACGTTGGCCGATGCGGTTGCGATTGTCGCAGCTCGAGCTTCGGTCGTGGACCGGCTGCCCGGGCGGTACGGCATGGCAGTGCTGGGTGTCGCCGTCGACGAGGCCGCGCGGCTGATCAGCGAAGCGGCGGGCTGGCTGGAAGTCTCAGCGGTCAACGCACCGTCGTCGACCGTGGTGTCCGGTGACCGGGACGCCGTTGAGGGTGTCGTTCGGTTCGCCGAGCACCACGGGATCTTTGCGCGCGCCATCGATGTCGACTACCCGGGCCACACCAGCGCGCTGGAACCACTGCGGGGCAGGTTCGGGCAGCTGCTGCCCAGGTCGGTGTTTGTGGACGCACCGGTGGAGTTCGTCAGCTCAGCGTGCGGGAAGGTGGTCGGCACCGACACCGAATTCGGTGACTACTGGTGCCAAAACCTCGGTAACACCGTGCGGTTCGACGAGGCGGTGGCCGTGGCGCTGCAACGTGGCGCCAGCGCGTTCGTCGAATTATCGGCGCACCCGTCGCTGCTGTCCTCGCTCGCCGACCTGGTCAATGACGAGTCGGCGGTGCTCGTGGGGTCGGGACGTCGCGACGAGCCCATCGCCGAGCACCTTTCCGCCAGTATCGCCGCGATGGCAGTAGCCGACCGCGGCTACCGGTGGAGCGACGTCGCCGGTGTCGACGGCCATTCGCCGCTGCCCGGGTTCCCGAACGCCCCGATGAAGGCGGTACACCTGTGGGCTAAGCGGGAACCGCTGCCGCCGGTCCAAGGCTCGGTCGTCACCGTCGCCGCCGAGGAGTGGCACCCGTACGCGCTGTCTCGAGCGAGCGGCGTCCGGCCGCGCAAGGTTGCGGTTGTCGAAGCCGCGATCACCGACAACCATCTACCACAGCGTCTCGCCGAAGCGGTTGCCGCCCATCATGGTTGCGAGCTCCCGCGTCCTGGCGAGGCGGAGAGCGTTGTGCTGATCGCACCTGCGCTGATGAACCCCGATGCCACGGTTGCCCTGGCCCCGATTGCCGAGCGCCCTGGTGCGGTGTTGCCGCACTATGCCACGGTCGTCGGCCCGCGCTGCCGGCGCGTCTGGTTGGTCACCGTTGGTGGAGAGAAAGCCTCACCCGACGATCCGGTTGGCGTGCCGGCGCAAGTGGCAGTGGCCGCCATGCACCGGAGCGCCGGGTTCGAATTCCCGGATCGAACGTTCGCACATATCGATCTGCCGCGCTGGGACATCGGCCGGGAGACCGCGCTGGCGTGCGTCGACGTGCTGCTCGGTGATCCCGTCGAGGTGGCCATGCGGGACAGCGGCTGCTACGTCCGCGCGCTGGGGGAGCGTCGGGAATCCGAGCGGCCACTGGACCTGACAGCACTGGCCAATGTGGTGATCACCGGTGGCAGCGGAGTTATCGGTCGCCAGTATGCGCGGTATTGCATCGAGCACGGCGCGCGCAGTGTGACCCTGCTGAGCCGCAAGGGCGTTAGCTCCGTCGAACTTGACCAGCTGGCCGGCGGGCACGCCGTCGCGCTGCACGCCCCGGTGTGCGACATCACCGATCCCAGCGTGGTGTCCGCTGTCGCGGCCGAATACGCAGGCGACGGCGCGTCGCTGCTGATCCACGCTGCCGGGACCGCCACTTTCGCCCCGCACGATCAGTTCACCGGGGCAGGCATGGACATGATGTTCGGCGCCAAAGTGACTGGGCTGGCTCGGATGGTCGGGCTGTGGCCGCTGCGCGACAATGCCCGAATTCTGCTGTGTTCATCGGTGTCTGGGCTATGGGGTGGCTATGGGCACGCCGCGTATGCGGCATCCAACCGGGTGCTGGACGTGCTCGCCGGCCAGTTGCGGGCCAAGGGGCTGGACTGTACGGCCATCCGGTGGGGCCTGTGGCAGGGTACGACGATCGGCGGCGCCGAGGAGCTCGCCCGTATCGAGCGGTCCGGCTTGATACCGATGGACCCCGACGCCGCGATCAGCGCAAGCCTGCGCCACTGCGGGGAAGATCCGCTGATCCTGGTCGCCGACTTCGACCGGTTGCGACAGTTCTTCGAAACCCAAAGCACACCAATGCCATTCATCACGCCTAGCGGTGAAACGCGACCGGTCGCCGAAATCAACACTGCCGTGGACAGGCCGGTCGCCGAGGTAGTGCGCACCGAACTGGCTGCTGCGCTGAACCTTTCGAATGCTGCGTCGGTGGACTTAGGTGTGGCGCTGGTCGATCTCGGTGTCGACTCGCTGCTCGCGCTCGACCTGCGCAAGCGGCTGCGCCGTCTCACGGGGTGCTCGGTTCCATTGGCCAGGCTCCTCGGCGGCATCACCGGCAGCGAACTGATCGAAGCCCTGCAGCAACCCGCACCGGCACTACCGACAGCAGAAGTGAAGATCCCGGAAAGGGTTGATTCGACGCGTGACTGACACCGACACCCGGCTCGACGAGCAGCGCCTGGAGTTGCTGCGGCGCAAGCTTGCCGCACAAGGCCTGCTGTGCACAGCGGACTCAACCAGCGACGGCGGACAGTCGGCCATGTCCGACGGGCAGCGCCGGATGTGGTTCGTGCAGTCGATCGACCCGACTGGCGCGCTGCTCAACGTCTGCGTGTCCTACCGCGTCACCGGGGCCGTGGACGTAGCGCGGTTGCATCAAGCGGTGGATGCGGTGGCCGTGCGGCATCCGCTACTGCGCACCACCTACCACGCCGGTGACGACGGCGATCCGTATCCGGTTACCCGCGACGACCTGCGGCCCGGCTGGGCGGTGCACGACCTGTCGGGCCTTGCCGAACAAGCCCAGCGGTTGCGGCTGGAAGTGCTGGCGCAGCGGGAGTTTCGCCGCCCATTCGACTTGACCGCTGAATCGCCACTGCGCATTGCCGTGGCGCGTCTGGCCCCCGATGAGCTGATGCTGCTGCTGACCGCGCACCATATCGCCTGGGACGACGGATCATGGGCGCCGTTCTTCGCCGACCTGACGCGCGGCTACACCGATCCCGGCGTGTTGGGCCGTCCGATTCCGGTGCCTCGCGACAGCGGGGCATACCTCGAGGAGGATCTGGCGTACTGGCGGTCGCTGATCTCGGATCTGCCCGAACCGCTGGAACTTCCCGGGCCGAACGGTTCAGCGGTGCCCACTACCTGGCGCTCCCAGCGCGCAACGGTCCGGTTGTCCCCGGCAACCGTCGAGCGCGCGACCGAGCTGGCCCGGGAGAGCGGCGCCACGCCGTACATGGTGCTGCTCGCCGCGTTCGCCGGCTTGGTGCACCGCTACACCCACGCCACCGATTTCCTGATCGCAGCACCGGTGCTCAACCGCGGCGCCGGAACCGAGCACGCCATCGGCTACTTCGGCAACACTGTGGTGCTGCGGACACAGCCGCAGCCACGGCAGACATTCCGCGAGTTGCTGGAGCAGACGCGCGATACCGCGGTGGGCGCATTCGCTCACCAGCGCGCCAACCTCGACTGGCTGGTGCGCGAGTCCAACCCCGACCGCCGCCACGGCGCCGAGCGGATGACCCGGGTCGGCTTCGGAATCCGAGAAGCCGACAGCCGCGGTTTCTGCCCGCCCGGCGTGCGATGCGAGCGCGGCGAGCTGCGCAGCCAGCTGACCCAGCTTCCGCTGAATTTCATGATCGAAGTCGACGGCGACGGCGCCCTGGTCGAAGCCGAATACCTGGTCGAGGTGCTGGACGCAGCGCTGGCGCGCCAAATGCTCGAGCACTACACCGTTCTGCTCGACAGTGCGCTGGCCGAGCCCGACGCCGCGCTGTGGCGGTTGCCGCTTTTCAGTGAGGGTGACGCCGACTGGCTGCGCCGCGCCTCGACGGGCGAGACGTTCATCACGGCCCCAACGACGTTGCCCGCGTTGGTTTCCCAACGCGCGGCGATGACCCCGGATGCCGTCGCCGTGGTGTACGAGGGCCGCCACTACAGCTACCGCGAGATCAACGAGGAAGCAAACCGGCTGGCGCACTGGCTTATCGAGCAGGGCATCGGCACCGAGGACCGGGTCGCCGTGCTGCTGGACAAGTCACCGGAGCTGGTCACCACGGCGCTGGGTGTGCTCAAAGCCGGCGCGGTGTACCTGCCGATCGACTCGACGTATCCAGAAGACCGGCTCTCGTTCATCCTCGGCGACGCCGACGCCAGACTTGTGCTCCGCGAACCGGTCAGGGATCTGTCGCTGTACTCCGCGGAAGATCCGGCCGAGCTGGTGCGGCCGCTGGGCCCGGACAACACCGCCTACCTGATCTATACCTCCGGGTCGACCGGATTGCCCAAGGGTGTTCCGGTGCCGCACGCGCCGATCGCCGAGTATTTCGTCTGGTTCGGCGAGGAGTATCAGGTCGACGAGAGCGACCGGCTGCTGCAAGTGGCCTCGCCCAGCTTCGACGTGTCGATCGGTGAAATCTTCGGCACCCTGATTTGCGGTGCCCGGCTGGTGATCCCGCGCCCGGACGGCCTGCGCGACATCGGTTATCTCACCGATCTGCTGCACCGTGAGGGCATCACCTCGATGCACTTCGTACCCTCGCTGCTGGGGCTGTTCCTGTCACTGCCCGGCGTCAACCAATGGCGCACACTGCGCCGGGTGCCGATCGGCGGGGAGGCGCTACCCGGTGAGATCGCCGACAAGTTCCACGCCACCTTCGACGCGTCGCTGTACAACTTCTACGGGCCCACCGAGACCGTCGTCAACGCCACCAGCTATCCGGTCGAGGGCGCGCAAGGCACGCGGATCGTGCCGATCGGGCGGCCCAAGATCAACACCCGGGTGCATCTGCTCGACGATGCGCTGCAACCGGTGCCGGTCGGAGTGATCGGCGAAATCTACATCGGCGGGACACATGTCGCCCACGGCTACCACCGCCGTCCAACGTTCACCGCGGAGCGCTTCGTCGCCGACCCGTTCAGTGCCGGGGGCCGGCTGTACCGCTCCGGGGACTTGGCCCGGCGCGATGCCGACGGCGATATCGAGTTCGTCGGCCGCGCCGACGAACAGGTGAAGATCCGCGGTTTCCGTATCGAGCTCGGTGAGGTGGCCGCGGCGATCTCGGTCGATCCCAGCGTCGGGCAGGCCGTCGTCGTCGCTGCGGATCTGCCGCAGCTGGGCAAGAGCCTGGTCGGCTACCTCACCGCGGCCGCCGGTGCCGGTCCGGACACCGTCGACGTCGAGCGCATCCGCGCCCGGGTGGCCGCCGCGCTGCCGGAGTACATGACCCCGGCCGCCTACGTGGTGCTCGACGAGATCCCCATCACCACGCACGGCAAGATCGATCGAGATGCCTTGCCGCAGCCGCAGCTCGCGGCTTCCGTCGAGTACCGCGAGCCGGCCAGCGAGACCGAACGCCGCGTCGCCGAACACTTCTCGCGGCTGCTGGGCCGCGACCGGGTCGGCGTCGACGACTCGTTTTTCGACCTCGGCGGGCATTCACTGCTGGCGACCAAACTCGTCGCCGCGATCCGGTCCGAATGCGGCGAGGAGTTGGGCATCCGCGATGTCTTCGAACTCGCAACCGTGGCCCGGATCGCCGAACGCGTCGAACAGATGCGCTCCGGTGGCGTCGACCTCCAGCGGCCCAAGCTGTTCGCCACAAGCCGCGACGGGGCGCTGCCGCTGTCGGCCTCGCAGCTGCGGACATGGTTCGCCTACCAGATCGAAGGCCCCAGCGAGGCCAATAACGTTCCCTACGCCGTGCGGCTCAGTGGGCCGTGCGACGTCGATGCATTGGTCGCCGCGGTCAGCGATGTCGTGGCACGCCACGAAATCCTGCGGACCATCTACACCGAAATCGACGGGGTGCCATACCAGGTGGTCGACGCCGCCGCCGAGGTGCCGGTTCGGCAGGCAACAGGCGCAGGCGAGCAATGGGTGCAGGCGCAGCTCGACACCGAGCGCCGGTACCGCTTCCAACTAGAGCGCGAATGGCCGATCCGGGCCGCGCTGTTGCGGACCAACAATCAGGAGCATGTGCTGTCCTTGGTGGTGCACCACATCGCCATCGACCACTGGTCGGGCGGAGTCCTGTTCGCCGACTTGCTGACTGCCTACCGAGCACGCTGCGCCGGCCAAACGCCGTCGTGGGCACCGCTACCAGTGCAGTACGCCGACTATGCGGCCTGGCAACGCGATCTGTTGTCCGAGGGCCATGGCATCGCCCGCGCTCAGCGCGACTACTGGACGCGGCAGTTGGAAGGGCTACCCGAGGACACCGGGCTGCGGCCCGACTTCCCCCGCCGGCCGGCGCCCAGCGGGGCCGGGGACTGCGTCGAATTCCGCATCGACTCGCAGACCCGCGGCACGCTTTCCGAGCTGAGCCGCGAGCTCGGGGTCACCGAATTCATGCTGCTGCAGTCGGCTGTCGCGGTCGTGCTGCACAAAGCCGGTGGCGGCGCGGACATTCCGCTGGGTAGTCCGATCGCAAAGCGCAGCGAACCCGAACTCGACCAGCTGATCGGCTTTTTCATCAACATCTTGGTGCTGCGCAACGACTTGGCCGGCAACCCGACGCTGCGTGAAGTGCTGCGGCGGGCCCGGGAGACGGCGCTGGGCGCCTACGCTCATCAAGACCTGCCGTTCGACCGGGTGGTGGAAGCGGTCAGCCCGGTGCGCTCGCTGTCGCGCAACCCGCTCTTCCAGGTGGTGGTGCATGTGCGAGATCATCTGCCGACCGCGCGGGTTATCGACACCGGGGCCGCCGGCGACGCGGTATTCACCGTATTGGAGCCGACGTTCGACATCGCGCACGCCGATTTGAGCGTCAACTTCTTCGGCACAGATGGCGGCTACCACGGCAACATCATCTACCGCACCGAGCTGTATCGCCGGGCCACCATTGAACGGTTTGCCAGCTGGCTGGCCAAGGTCGTCAACGCGTTCGCCGACGACGTTGATACGCGGTTGCGCGACGTGCAATTGATCGGCCCCGCCGAACGCCGGCGCATACTGACCGACTGGAGCCGCGGCGCACAGCCGCCGGCCGACCGGCCACTGACCATCCCCGAATTGCTCGAGCCCAGCAGGGAATTGGGTACCGACCGAGTCGCGTTGCGCTGCGGGGACGATCGCATCGATTTCCCTGCGCTGCACCGCCGTTCGGACAACTTCGCCTACCTGCTCGCCGATCACGGTGTCGGGGCCGGGTCGCTGGTCGGCCTGTCGACGCGGCGGGGCATCGACATGGTGGTCGCGCTGGTGGGCATCATGAAGGCCGGCGCCGGATTCTTCCCGCTCGATCCCCCCTACCCGTTGGCGCGCAAGCAGTTCATGCTCGACGACGTCGAGCCACAGGTCGTCGTGGTGACCACCGAAGCGCTCGACAGCATGCCGAAGCCGCCTGGGGTGACGCTGATTTCGCTCGACGACCCGGCTGTTAAGGCCGCGATGGATGCCGGCACGCCGCGGCGCCGGCTGCCGCTGCCGCAGCCCGAGGATCCGATGTATCTGGTGTTCACGTCGGGATCGACCGGCAAACCCAAGGGCGTGCTGGGCACCCACCGGGCGATGACGACCCGGCTGAACTGGCAGCTGCGCCACTATCCCGTACCCGGCGACGACATCCGGCTGGCACAGGCGTCGATGACGTTCCTCGAGGGCTGCATGGAGACCCTGGCCGGCCTGGCCGCGGGCGCCACCACGATCCTGGCCGACGACGCCGAGCACCGCGACCCCGAAGCGCTCGCCGCTCTGATCCGGCGGCACGCCATAGCACAGGTGACCGCTGTGCCCAGCCTGGTGTCCACCCTGGTCGACGAATGGCCCGACACACTGCGGTCGCTGACCCGGCTGGTGTGCGGCGGAGAGCCGATGACGGTGTCGCTGCAGGAGCGCCTGCTCGCCACGTGCGGCGGGCCGGAGGGCCCGGAACTGCTGAACAACTTCGGCGCCACCGAGACCTCGGGGGCGTTGGTGCGCGGGCCGCTGACCCCACCGGTGCCGATTCTCGGCAAACCCCAACCGGATTCGCAGGTGTACGTGCTCGACGACGCCCTCAAGCCGGTGCCGGTCGGCGTGGTCGGCGAGCTGTACTACGCCGGCGGCCAGCTGGTTCGGGGCTACTGGAAGCGGCCGGGCCTGACCGCGTCCCGGTTTGTGGCCAACCCCTATGCCACCGAACCAGGGGCGCGGTTCTACCGCAGCGGCGACCGAGCCCGATGGACCGACGACGGGCGCTTGGAGTTCGTCGGGCGCACCGACCACCAGGTGAAGGTGCGGGGCTTCCGGGTCGAGCTCGGCGAGGTCGAGGCCGCGCTGAAGACGGCAGACGGGGTGGCCGCTGCGGCCGCGCGCACGTGGGACGTCGACGGCAGTACCACGTTGGCCGGATACGTTGTACCACATCGGCCGCTCACTGATGAAGCCGAAAAATCGGCATTTGCAGCACAAGTGCGCGCACACGTCGTATCGGGGCTGCCTGGCTACGAGGTGCCGTCGTCGATCACCGTGCTCGGCACGATGCCCAAGACCGAATCGGGCAAACTGAACCGGCCCGGGCTGCCGAAGCCGGCGGTCAGCACAACGGGCCGAAGCGAGCCACCGCGCACCGAGACGGAATCCGCGCTCGCCAAGGTGTTCGCCGACGTGCTGGCGACCGCCGACGTCGGGCGTTTCGACGACTTTTTTGCCCTTGGCGGAGACAGCATCTTGTCGGTGCAGTTGGCGGCGCGGGCGCGTGCAGCCGGCCTGCCGGTCAGCCCCCGGATGGTGTTCGAGAACCCGACGGTGCAGCAGCTGGCGGCTGCGGTAGATGTGGCTAGCGCGGCAGAACCTGAAGCCGAGCAGGCGGAGACCCGGTTCGAGCCGATGAGCGCATCCGGGCTGTCGGCGGAGGATCTGGCGGCGGTTACGTCAGCCTGGGTCTTGCGGGGCGATAAGCCGTGACCGCTACCCACGTGCAAGCCGGCGCCGCGGACATCGAAGACGTCCTGGCGTTGAGTCCACTGCAGCAGGGTTTGTTTTCGCTGGCCAAGCTCGCCGGCGACGGTGTCGACCTGTACACGATGCAGTTCGTCGCCGACATCGAAGGCCCGCTGGACGCGGCCCGGCTTCGCCGCAGCGCCGAGGCGATGCTGGCGCGCCACCCCAATTTGCGGGCATCGTTCTGGGACCGCGATCTTCCTCACCCCGTGCAGATCATCCCCAGCGAGGTGACGCTGCCGTGGCGCGAATCCCACGCTGACCCAAGCGAATTCGAAGCGATCGCGGAGGCCGAGCGGCTGACCAACTTCGATCTCGCCGACGGCCCGCTGATGCGGTGTCTGCTGGTGCGCACCCCTGCGTCCACCGGCCAGCGGTTCCGGCTGATCCTCACCGTGCACCACATCCTGATGGATGCGTGGTCGTTGTCGGTGTTCTTCCGCGAGCTCATCGCGGTGTATCAGTCTGGCGGCGATGCAGGCGCGCGTCCGCCGCCCCGGCCTTACCGTGACTACATCGGATGGCTTGCTCACCAAGATGTTTCAGCGGCCGCCCAGCGTTGGCTCGACTATGTCGCGCCGTTGAGCAGCCCGACGATGCTGGCCGAGACCCACCAGGCCCGACCGGGCACGGTGCAACCGCAGCGCACCGCGCTGTCGCTGGATCGTGCGGCCACGACACGGTTGACCGGCTGGGCGCGTGAGCACGGCCTGACCCTGAACACCGCGCTGCAGTTCGCCTGGGCAGTGGTGTTGAGCCGGCTCACCGACCGCCGTGACGTCGCGTTCGGCACCGTCGTGTCGGGCCGCCCACAGGACCTGACCGGTGTCGAGACGATGGTCGGGCTGTTCATCAACACCGTTCCCGTGGTGGTGGACCTGAGTTCGCACGCCACGATTCTGGAGCAATGCCGTGCGGTGCAACAGCAGAGCGCCGCCATGCGCGACCTCGGGTTCATCGGCCTGTCGCAGCTGCAGCGCGCGGCCGGGCGCGGAGCGCTGTTCGACACGCTGCTGGTGTTCGAAAACGTCGCCATCGGACCGACCGCGGAAACCGTGGTCAGCGACGACGGCGTACGGTTCCGGCCGGTGGGCGCAGAAAGCCTGGCGCACTATCCGCTGACCGTCGTCAGCTGCCCGCCCGACGACGAGTTGATGGTGATGCTCGAGGCGGTGCCGCAGGCATTCCCGCACCTATCGGTGGCCGACATCGGTGAACGGATCCTCAGCGTGCTGCGCCAGTTACCGCAGTCGGGTGGCCTTGCGGCCGATGCTCTCGACGTGCTGCTGCCCGCCGAACACCACCGGCGCACCGGGGTCGCCGACCAAATATCCGGCGGTGAAACCGAAACCGTCGCTGCCGCGTTCAACCGCCAGGCCGACGCGACTCCCGAGGCGGTGGCGCTGTCCTCGGCGGACGGCGTGCTGAGCTATGCCGAATTGCGCGATGGGACCACCCGGCTGGCCCGCGTGTTAGCCCATCGCGGAGTCGGGCCGGAAGACCGTGTCGCCCTTGCTCTTCCGCGCTCGCCAACCTCGGTGATCGCAATCCTGTCCGTCCTGCAGGCAGGTGCGGCGTATGTACCGATCGACCTCGACCTGCCCGCGCACCGTATCGAGTCGATCCTGCGGCAGTCGGCTCCGCGGCTGACCGTCACCGTCGGGCAGAGCGCGGCAACCGTCAGCGCGTATGCGGACAACGGCGAGCCGCTGGTGCTCGACGATCACGCGGTCGCCGCCGAGATCGCCGGTCAAGACACCGGCCCGCTGCCTGAGCAAGCACACCCGGACAACGCCGCCTACGTCATCTTCACCTCCGGTTCGACCGGTGAACCCAAAGGCGTGATCGGCACTCATCGCGCCCTGCTGTCGTACTTCGCCGACCACCGCGAGCGCGTATATCAGCCCGCCACAAAAGTATTGGGTCATCCCCTGCGTATCGCCCATGCCTGGTCGCTGAGCTTCGACGCGTCGTGGCAGCCGCTGATCGGGCTGCTCGACGGCCACGCCATACACCTGTTCTCCACTGACGACATGCGCGACGCCGCCCGGCTCGTCGACGGCATCGACCGCTGGCGCATCGACATGATCGACACCTCGCCGTCGATGTTTGCCCAGCTGGCCGCGGCCGGGCTGCTGGAACTGCAGGCAGCCGAACGTCCGGTGCGGCCCCGGCTGACCGTGCTGGCGCTGGGCGGGGAGGCCATCGCCGCCGACGACTGGACCCGGCTGCGGGCGCTGCCACATACCGCAGTGCACAACTGCTATGGACCCACCGAGACCACCGTCGAGGCGGTGGTGGCCGACGTCGCCGATTCACCGGTGGTCAGCATCGGCACGGCGGTGCGCGGCATGCGGGCCTACGTGCTCGATTCGGCATTGCGCCCGGTTCCCGACGGCGCCGCCGGAGAGCTGTACCTGGCCGGAAACCAGCTCACCCGTGGCTATCTCGGGCGGGCGGCGGCAACCGCGACGGCGTTTGTCGCCAACCCGTACCGCACCGGCGAGCGGATGTACCGCACCGGAGATCTGGTGCGCTGGCTGCCGTCTGGGCAGTTGGGGTACCTCGGGCGCGGCGACGACCAGGTAAAAGTGCGCGGGTATCGCATCGAAATCGCCGAAGTGGTGGCCGCGCTGTCGGGCGGCCCGGGCGTGGCCAACGCCGCAGTCGTGCCGGTGCGCAGCGCCGCCGGCACCCGCCTGATGGGGTTCGTGACTGGACGTGACGGCGCCGCCCCGGACCTCACGGCGGTGCGCGCCCGCGTCGGCCGGCGGCTACCCGCGTACATGGTGCCGGCGCGCATTGTCGCAGTGGACGCCATGCCGCTGACCCCGCACGGAAAGCTCGACACCCAAGCGCTGCTCACCAAGGCAGCCGCCGCGCCGGAGTCAGGTGCGCCGCCGAGCACCGACACCGAACGGATGCTGGCGGCCGTGCTGGCCGAGGTGTTCGACGGCGCCGCACCCGGCCTGCAGCAGGACCTGTTCGAGCTCGGCATGGACAGCATCGTGGCGATATCGCTGGCCAACAAGGCCCGCCACCTCGGTGTGACGCCACGAATGGTGCTGGCCAACCCGACCATCGAATTGCTGGCCGCGGCAGTGGATGCGGGCCGGTGCGCGCCTCGCGCCGAGGCGTCCGATGATCCCGACCGGTTCGGCGAGGTAGCCGCGCTGCCGATCGTGTCGTGGATGTACGAGTACGGCAACTTCCGCCGGTTCGTGCAGGCGCCGCTGATCACCCTGCCGTCGAATATCGTTGCAGCACAACTTGAATCGCTGCTCCAAGGGGTGCTGGACCGCCACGACATGCTGCGCGCCCAGCTGGAGTTGCTCGACGGCGAATACCGTCTCATCACCAGGCCGCCCGGCGTGGTGCGGGCCGCCGACATCCTCACCCGGGTGCGCGGATCGGTCGACGACACCCTCAACACGCACGCCCACGCGGTGATCGAGCGCATCGACCCGTTCGCCGGTGCCATGGTGCAGGCGCTGTGGTGCGACGACCCCGACGGTGGCTGCCTGCTTCTGGCCATGCATCACCTGGTCACCGATGCGGTGTCGTGGTTCGTGCTGATGGCCGGACTAGCGGCCGGCTGGGAGCAACTGTGTGCCGGCGAAAACCCCGTCCTGCCAGGCGAATACACCACCTACCGGGAATTCGCGCGGCTGCTGCAGCAGCGCGGCCGCCGCCCGGAAGTCGCGGCGCAACGCGACTACTGGCTGGCACAGCTGAGCGGGCCGGACCCCGCGCTGGGCTCCCGGATGCCCGATCCGCGCCGCGACACCTGGTCGTCGTTGCGGCTGACCACGGCTGGCAGCGACGTCGCCGACACCCAGCTGATGCTGGACAAGGTCGCCTCCGCCGGTGCGGACACCGGCGTGCGGGAATTCCTGCTGGCCGCACTGACGATGACGCTGACGTCGTGGCGGATCCGCCGCGGCGCCCCCCTCGGCGACGGGGTACTGGTGGCGCTGGAGGGTCACGGTCGCGAAGACGAGCTCTTAGAAACCGGGGCTCCCGATGGGGCAGTGGACACCTCGAGCACCGCGGGCTGGTTCACCGATATCTTCCCGGTCCGGCTCGGCTATCCCGGGCGCCCGGTCGACGTCGACACCGCACGCCGTGACCCCGCCGCGGCTCGCGGGCTGCTGCGCGAGGTCGCCGAGCGCATCGCGGCGGTTCCTAACCACGGGCTGGACTACGGACTACTGCGCTACCAGCGCCGCGATCCCGTTCTGGCCGCTGCACCGCACCCGCAGGTGCAGTTCAACTACGTCGGCCGGCTCGACTTGAGCCCACAGCCGCAAGGCCCTGCCCCGTGGACGCTGGTCACCGACCCGGCCCGGCATGCGTGGCTGTCACGCGCTCCCGAGCCGGACTTGCCGCTGCGCTACACCTTCGACGTAGTGCCCGTGGTGCATCCCACCTCGACAGGCCCGCAGCTGGTGACCAGCTGGCGCTGGAGTGAGCAGCTGACCACCGACGACGAGGCCGATCAATTGGCGGCGCTGTGGTGCGACGCGGTGGCGACGCTGGCGGGTGCACTGTGATCCCAACAGGGGAGGTGACATGACCACGCTTGCGGTGCTGGGCGCCGGAGCCAAAGCGGTGGCGGTCGCCGCCAAAGTATCGGCCCTGCGCGACATGGGGATTCAACCGCCCGACGTGGTTGCCGCCGAACGCACCGAGGTCGCCGCCAACTGGCAGGCCAGCGGCGGCTGGACCGACGGTGCGCACCGGCTGGGCACCAGCCCCGAGAAAGACGTCGGCTTTCCCTACCGGTCGTCGTTGGTGCCCCGGCGCAACGCCGAACTCGACGAGCGGATGACGCGCTACAGCTGGCAGTCGTATCTGATCGCCTCCGGTGAGTTCGCGGCCTGGATCGACCGCGGCCGGCCTGCGCCCACCCACCGCCGCTGGGGTCAGTACCTGCGCTGGGTGGCCGATCAAGTCGCCATGAAGGTGGTCGACGGCGAGGTCGGACGGCTCGGCCTCGAGGGCGACCGCTGGGCGCTGCACACCCACGAAACCACCATCCACGCCGACGCGTTGATGATTACTGGGCCGGGCCAAGCCGAAAAGTCCCTCCTGCCCGGCAATCCGCGGGTGCTCTCGATCGCGCAGTTTTGGCACCGCGCCGCCGGACCGGATCGCATCTGCGCCGAGCGGGTGGCGGTGATAGGTGGTGGCGAGACTGCCGCGTCGATCCTCAATGAGCTTTTCCGGCACCGGGTTTCGACGATCACCGTGATCTCGCCGCAGGTGCCGCTGTTCACCCGCGGCGAGGGGTTTTTCGAGAACTCGCTGTTTTCCGACCCGACCGACTGGGGCCTGCTGACGCTGCAGGAACGCCGCGACGCGGTGGCCCGCACCGACCGCGGGGTGTTCTCGGCCAGCGTGCAGTAGGCGCTGCTGGCCGACGACCGGATCCGGCACCTGCGGGGCCGGGTCGCTCACGCGGTTGGCCGCGAGGGGCAGATCCGGTTGACGCTGAGCACCGACCGCGGCGCCGAAAATCTGGAAACCGTCCATGGTTTCGATCTGGTCATCGACGGCTCCGGCGCCGACCCGCTGTGGTTTTTGACGCTGTTCAGCCAGGACGCGCTTGATCTGCTCGAACTCGGCATGGGCGGCCCGCTTACCGGGGAGAGCCTCGAAGAAGCGATCGGATACGACCTTGCTGTCACCGCCGTCACCCCAAAGTTGTTTCTGCCCAATCTCGCCGGGCTCACCCAGGGCCCCGGCTTCCCGAACCTCAGCTGCCTGGGGCTGCTGTCGGACCGAGTGCTCGGCGCCGAGCTGCGCCCGAGCACCAACCCCTCGATCACGAGAAGCGATGCGCATCAATCCATTTGACGACGACAACGGCACCTTCTTGGTACTCACCAACGACGAAGAGCAGCACAGCCTGTGGCCGACCTTCACCGACATCCCGACCGGCTGGCGGCGGGTGTATGGCGAAGCGAGCCGCGCGGAATGCCTGGCCTACATCGAACGGAACCGGATCGACATCCGGCCCGAAAGTCTGCGCGAAGCCATCGGCCGAAATCTGGCTCAGTAACCGCATCTCAGCATTACCGCCGCGCTTGCTAGGGACCACTTGTCCATGGGGCTGATCAACCGCTTGGCGGTCAACCCATACTGGAAATTCCTGGCGAAGTACTACTACCCCTTCGTCACTCGCCACGGCGCCGCGGACGTGACCTCCTTGAACTGGGGGTAGGAGGAAGATCCGCCGATGGCGTTACCGCTGGCACGCCCACCGACGAACCGGTTCTGTATACAGCTTTACCACCGCACGGTGACCCAGGTGGATCTCAGCGGCAAACGGGTGCTGGAGGTCAATTGCGGCTCGCGGAGAAGGTGTCCGGCTTGGTTCCGAAACCCCTTGTCAAGCAGTGCATGTCGTGGCCAGCCGAGCGGATATTGGCGAAGGGCATTGTTTCACTAAGTCCCCTGGGCAGCTCGTTCATGCAACGGCTACCAGAGGTGGACGGCGACATAGATTCGCGCGCACGGCGGTTGGGTTTACCCTTGCGGACGCCGACACGACGTCCTATCTGCCGCTCGTGGGCGAGTCTAGCAAGCTGCGAGTTGACGAAACCATCAGCTTGGCCATCGTGCGGTATCTAATTGGTGGTGATAAGTACCAGGCCGGTGACTAGAACCACCGCGCCGATCGCGCGTAGGGGCGTGATCGGATGAACCGGTACGCGTAGCCAGCCGAAGTGGTCGATCAGTAGGGACGTGAGCAGGTTAGCGCTGTATGTGAGCGCGGCGTATGGTCCGGCGCCGACGCGGTCAACGAATAAAAGGCCGGTTAAGACTGCGAAGGCGCCGATGATCCCACCCAATGGCGCCCACCACGGCATGCCGGCAATTGCGGTAGCCGTCGGTAACGGTCGAACCAACACGGCGGCCACCACGCTGAAAACCGCTACGATGAGGGCGAAAGATACCAGCGTGGCCAACCATGGATTAACGAGGGAAACTCGTAGTGCGGCGTTCATCGGCGGGCCCATCGCTTGCAGTACGCCCGCGATGGCGATAAGGGGAAACAACCATACGGTGCTGATGGAAGTCATTCCGGAGTTCCTTTTCTCGGCGAGTGTGATGTGCGGCGGGCGGCGTTCCTGCTCTAGTTACGCGGCAATTCTGAAACCAGCCTGAAGAACAAGCTGCGCGGGTTTGGTGGTCGTGCTTCAACGTCGCGGGATATCGTCGCAGGACCGGCACCACAACCGCGACAACGGATGCCTCATGTCTGGGACGAAAACCATAGCGGCCGCACTTTCAGCGGGGACGGGTCGACCTTCCTGCACAAGCACGGCGCCGCTCATCGCAACGTGAACGGTGTGGGTCTGACCGGTCTGGTCGTTGAGACGGTGATCAGTGCCGAGCAGAGCGGCACTGTGGCCACCACTACCGAAACAGCCTCCGCCGTGGGCGCTGCGCCCACCAGCTCCGCCGACCCACGACCCTGCTGATGAATCCGGGCTGTTTCTCAGATCAGTAAGACTGGGCACGGGGCGTGGTCAACTACGTAGCGGCTGGCGGGTGCGAGGCTTCGCGGGCCGGGTCCGGCGTCGCGGGCCAGCACGAGCAGCTCGGCGCCGGTAGCGGCGGTGATCACCTCGGCCTCGACCCGTCCACGTCGCTGAACCTGCTGACATGGGCGAGCCAGCCGCGCGGCGGCCTGATCGAGCAGTTCACGGGCGGCGGTGGCGGCGAGGTCCTCCACTTGGGCCGCGGGGTCACGGTGAGGCTGACCGCGCCCGAGCAGCCCAGCGTAAGCACCGCGAGCGACACGGACGACGTCGGGGTCGCTGATGTGCAGCAGCACGATGTCGGCGTCGGGCGGCGCGTAGCGGCGCGCGCCGTCCACGCAAGCCGGCCAGGTGGATTCGACGATCCAGGCGGTCACCGTAATGGACATCAGCCTCCCAGTTGTAATGCGACCCACAGTGCCACCACCGCGGCGATCAGTGCCGCCGGCGTGGCGAGCAATCCCAGTACGCTGAACTCGGCCAGGCCGGTGGCGAGGTTGTGCTGGCGCATGATGCGCCGCCACAGCAAGGTGGCCAACGAGCCGGCGTAGGTGAGGTTGGGCCCGATGTTGGTTCCGATCAGTACCGCCAGCACTGCGGCCGGACCTTTGGCAGCGGTCAGCGGGATGAGCACCAGCACCGCAGGCAGGTTGTTGATCACGTTGGCCAAGACCGCCGCGACCGCGGCCACACTGAGCAGGGCCACAAAACCCTTGTGACGGGGAATCAGGTCGCCGACCGCATCATCGAGGCCGTTGTCGGTGACGGCACGTACCACCACACCGAGCGCGAGGACGAACACCAAAAACAGTGGATCGGCGGCGGCCACGATCCGCCTAGGGCTCGCGCCCTTGCGCAGCACGGCGCGCACCGCCAGGATGAGCGCCCCGGCCGCGGCCGCCACTGCTGGCTCGATACCCGCGGCCTCGGCAATTACGAATCCGCTGAGAGTGGCCGCCACCGTCGCCACCGCAAACCAGGGAGGCTTAACAGGCTCCGGGTCAACCACGGGTGCCACGCCCACAGCGTGCAGGTCCGGATCGAAGTAGCGGCGAAGCACCAGGTATTCGGCGCCGATCGCCACTATCCAGGGCAGCGCCATAAATCCTGCGAACCGGGGGAAGCTCAAGTCAGAGGCGTGATAGGCCAACAAATTCGTAAGGTTCGACACCGGCAGCAGCAGTGAGGCGGTATTGGACAAATGAGTACACGCGTAGACGTGTGGGCGCGCCCGCCCACCCAGCGTCGCGGCAGTGGCGAAGACCACCGGGGTAAGCAACACCACCGTCGCATCGAGACTGAACACTGCGGTGACCAGCGAGGCCACCACGAAAACAGCACCCAGCAACCTGCGGGGTTGTCCTTTTGCAGCCGTTGCCATCCATTGCCCGCACCATGCGAAGAGGCCCTCCTCGGCGCATAACTGCGCTAGCACCAGGACCGCACCCAAAAACCCGACCACCGGCGCTAAATGCGCTACCTCGGAGCCCGCATCGGCGATCGACAACGCTCCGATTCCAACCGCGATTGCGGCCGCCGGCATCGCTACCACAGCCTCCGGCCACCCAAACGGGCGGATCACCGCTCCGGCTAACACAGCCACCAACAAAAAGATGGACAATGCCTCCGCCAGCGGCCGCATCCATCAAGCCTCGGGCTCGCTTGGTG
>NZ_CAXUCH010000060.1:0-1626 GCF_964249325.1 uncultured Mycobacterium sp.
GGCAGACCACCAGCTCGACATCCGGAAGATGCCGTGGCGGCTGCACCTGTTCACGGCAGTGCGGGACATTCCTCCCCACAGCGCGACGGGCACCGTCGCGGTCATGCAAGTCGCCCATGCTCTGGGCGACGGAGCGCGGGCATCGGCAATGGCCGCCTGGCTATTCGGTCGCACCGAGCCAGTGCCCGCGGTGACACCCCAGTCGCGGCGATTGCTGCTCTGGCGAGCTGTGCAAGCGGCGCGCACCCACCGCCAGCTGGTCAGCGACACGCGCTCCGGACTGCTGGCGCCGCCAGTTGGATCGCGACCCCCACTGGCAACCAATGCCCGCCCAGTCGGTGCCCGTCGCGTGCGCACTCTGGTGCGGCAGCGTTCTGCGCTGCTCGGCCCGACGGTGACTGTCGCGGTGCTCAGCGGAGTGTCTGCCGCGTTGTCCGCTCACCTGGGTGAGGCGACCGATACGTTGGGCGCCGAGGTGCCGATGGCCAAACCTGGCGTGCGCCAAGCTAATAACCACTTCGGCAACGTGGTCGTGGGACTTTACCCGCAACTGGCGCCGGATGCGCGGGTCGAACGGATTGCGGCCGATTTGGCCAACGGGCGCCGCCGCGCAGAGCATCCGGCAGCGCGCGCGGCGGACCTAGCGTTCGCCGCGGTTCCCGCCCCGCTGCTTCGCTGGGGTGTCGCCCAGTTCGATCCGGACGCGCGGCCGGAGCGGGTCGCCGGCAACACGGTGGTGTCCAGCGTCTACCGGGGCGAGCCCAATCTGCACTTCGGCACTGCGCCCGTGGTTTTGACCGCCGGGTACCCGGCGCTATCGCCAGCGATGAGCCTGACGCACGGCGTACACGGCATCGGCGACACCATTGCGATCAGCGTGCACGCGGCCGAGTCGGCGATCGATGATATCGACGCCTATGTGGATCGGCTAGATGCGGGGCTGTAACGAAAGCTACTCGGCGTTAGCGGCTTTGGCCTCCGCCTCCCGGGTCAGACCGGCGGCGCCCATCAGCTCCTCATGCAGTTCGAACCACACCGTGTGGTAGGAGTCGATCAGCGGCCGGGTCAGCCATGTAGTGTCGCCCGCCTTGACCTTGTCCAGTGCTTTTTCCAACTTCGCGGAATATGCTTTGAGGCGCGGCAATTGGGATGCAGCGGCAGCGATAATCGGCAGCACCCGCTGGTGCGCGTCGTCGATGCGGGCCAGCACGGCCGCATCGTATCCGGCATCTTGATGGGTGTTAGGTTCGCCGTCTTTGAGCTGCCAGTCGGTGACCGCTGCTTTGAAGTCGGCATTGACCGCGCGAAACGTGTTGTAGGCGGCCACGATAGCCGCCGTGTCGACATTCTCGCGTTCCTCGGTGAGTAACTTATCGAGGCGGGCGCGGCCGTCGCGGCTCAACTTCAAAACCTGGTCGCCCACCACCAGACCCTCTGCGGTCAACTGCTCGACGGTCCCGGCAACCTCCGCCGGATCGGTGCCCAACGTCGCGGCTAAGTCCGTGGCAGTCACCCGGCCCTTCAGCCTGACCGCTTGCAACACCGTCAACTCACTCATCGTGTTTCGGCCAGCCGCAGGGCGGTCAGCATGGTGATCACCGGGGTGGGCGATACGACGTCGGCATG
>NZ_CAXUCH010000060.1:1636-18714 GCF_964249325.1 uncultured Mycobacterium sp.
TTGTCTGCCAGCGTTGGGTAATCACCGTCGGCATGCGCACGCAACGGCCCTACCCGGCGAGCGATCTCGGCTAACTCGCGCAGCTCCGGCGTGTCGTCCTCTGACCAGGCGGACAGCTCCAAAAGGCCCTCGCGCACTTCGCCTTCACTTCCGTCGACGGTCACCAGTTTGCCGGCCAGTGATTCGGCGACTCCGCGGCCACAGCCCACGACCGCCGCCTTGCCGAGTTCGCGGCTGACCACCGCGGCGTGACTGGAGGCGCCGCCGACTTCGGTGACGATGCCCCGTGCGGCCAGCATGCCGTGCACGTCATCGGGGCTGGTGTGGTTACGGACCAAGATGACGTCTTCGCCGGCGTCGGCAGCGTCCATCGCGTCTTCGATATCGGTGTAAGCACGGCCTGATGCCACCCCAGGACTGGCCGGCAGTCCGCGCGCCAAAAGCGGTGCGGCCAATCGGGTTTCGGGCTGCAGCGACGGCAGCAGCAGCGTCTCGACTTGGGCGGGGGTGACCCTGCGCAGCGCTTCGGCGTCGTCGATGAGTCCTTCGCGGCGCAGTTGCAGTGCCAGTCGCACCGCCGCCTGTGCCGATCGTTCGGCGGCCCTGGTCTGCAGCAGCCACAGCTTGCCCTCTTCGACGGTGAACTCGATCTCTTGCACGTCAGCGGCAAGCCGCTCCAGCGTGCGCGAGGCGGCCATCAGCTCGTCGTAGACCGATGGTTGTTCGTGACGCAGGGCGGCGATCGGTTCGACGTCGACGGTGCCCGAAACCACGTCGTCTCCTTGGCCGCCGGGTAACCATTCGCCGAACCGTTCATCGGCACCCGTTATGGGGTTACGCGAAAACACCACTCCTGCACCGGAATCGAACCCCATGTTGCCGAACACCATCGACTGTACGAGCACCGCGGTGCCGCCCTTGTCGTCGATGCCGTGATGCGCGCGGTAGGCGATCGCGCGCGGCGAGTTCCATGAAGCGAACACGGCCTCAATGGCCAGCCGCAGCTGCATGTATGGGTCGGCGGGCACTGCGGATCCCTCTGAGCTACCCTCACCGATCGCGGCGATGCGTCGATACATCCGGGCAAATCGTTGCCGGGTGTCGCGGGCGAACGCCGCCGTGGTCAGCGCGGCCAGCGCCTGCTCGACAGCGTCGTCGAGACCCAGATCCAGCACCGTGTCCATCATTCCGGGCATTGACCGCGCCGCACTGGAGCGCACGCTGACCAGTAGCGGACACGGTCCCCGCCCGAACGTTCGTGACGTCTGAGCTTCGAGCCAGCCGATCCGGTCGACCACGTCGGTCCAGATCGCCTTCATCGTCGCCACGGGTTCGGCGAGATACCGGGCGCCCACCTCGGTCGTGATGCAGAACGCGGGCGGCACCGGCAAACCATGCCGGCGCATGACGTTGATCCCGTAGCCCTTGTTGCCCAGCGTTTCCCGTGGCAGCTTCGCGGTGCCGTCAAGCACCGGCACGACCGATGACGGCGGCGCCGGCGTCGAGGTCGCCGAGTACCCGGCCGATGTGTTATCGCGGGCGCCGCCATGAGGCACGCCACGAATCATCGCCTACACCCCTCGTCGCTCGGCGCGCCCTGACCAGCCCTGACGCCTATTCCGGCAAACGTCCGATTACCAGCTATGGTCCCACAGCGCCGGTGCCACGGCGGCGTCAGGACTGTCCGCGCAGCAAGCCGAATCCGAAGTTCGTACCGAATCCGCGGCGCAGAGCCAGATGAATCCACAGTAGTGCGTACGGCTCGAGGAGCCGGGCCAGGGTGAGATCGCCGACGTCGACGGCTTCAAATCCGAGCTCTTCGACGAGGCCGGCGGTGACGGACTTGGCCTGGTCATCGTCACCGCAGACGAACATCACCGGCTTGCTCGGCAGTTGGGGGCCGTCCATCATCGCCGCCCCGATTTGGTTCATCGCTTTACAGACCCGTGCGCCTGGCGCCCACCGCGCGACCTGCTCGGCCCCCGAGGCGGTGAACCCGATCTCCAGGCCGCTGAAGTCCGGTGTCAGCGGGTTCGTGCAGTCGATGAGGACTTTGCCGGTCAGGTCTCTGCAGCTCTGCACGGCTTCCTGCGTGCCTTGCCAGGGCGTGCACAAGGCGACAACCTCGGCTGATGCGGCTGCCGATTCGTTGGTGCCCACTGCGCCCAGCGACGCATACTTCGGGTCATCCGGGCGGCGGACACCGAACGCGACGTGATGGCCGCGGTTGGCCCATGCGGTACCCAGCGTGGCGCCGACGTTGCCGGCTCCGATGATTGCGATCTTGATGTCAAGCTCCCTTCGTGCTGTGACCCACAGGGCCGGTGCTGCGACATCGTGCTCGGGTGCACCGCGACGCGATGTCATCGCGGACGCCGGATAACACCGTACTTCGATCTGAGCAACCCGCAGCCCGCATCGCCACCGGGCTCCAGCTGTCGGCCCGCATCGTCGCCGAGTTAAGTTTGCGGTTATGACTGCCTACGATGTCGGCTTATTGATCCTGCGGTTGGTGCTCGGCCTGACCCTTGCCGCCCACGGCTTGAACAAGTTCTTCGGCGGCGGCCGAATCCCCGGAACCGCGCGCTGGTTCGAGAGCATCGGCATGAAGCCGGGCACCTTTCACGCCGCCGTCGCCGCCACCACTGAGGTGTCGGCAGGACTCGGGCTGGCCGCCGGACTGCTTACGCCCATCCCCTCGGCGGGCTTCGTCTCACTGATGGTGGTCGCAGCATGGACGGTGCACCGGCCCAACGGCTTTTTCATCGTCAAAGAGGGCTGGGAGTACAACCTGGTGCTAGCGGTCAGCGCGGTCGCGGTCGCCACACTGGGTCCCGGGCGGCTCAGCCTGGACTGGCTGATCTTCGGGCATAACTGGCTCGATGGCTGGAAAGGGCTGCTGGTGTCGACGCTGTTGGGCCTGGCCGGTGCCGTCGGCCAGCTGCTGATCTTCTACCGGCCGCCGGTCAAGCAAGCGCAGTAATCGGGCCCGGCCTCGGCGGCACCGCGCGTTGCTCGGAGAGAAATCGCTCGAAGGCGGGCACAACAACCATGCCCTTGCAGCTGCCCGCGGATAGCAGATGCTGGATCGGTAAATGAAGTTTCCGTTCGCACCGGCCAACCCTCAGCGGATCAGCAAGGACAGCAGCTTCTTGCCAAATGACAATGTCGGAAACTCGTTTTCGTAGCAGACAGTGACCTGGTCGCCGACCCGTCGGCGCAACTCGGATTGCAGCTTTTCGTAGATCGTCGACCCGGACGCCGGACATCCGGCGCAGGCACCCGACATTCGGACGATCACGTGGTTACCGGTCACCGACACCAATTCGATTGACCCCCCATGTGATTCGGCGAGCGCGCCGATCGGCCCAGCGAGCAGCTCGGTGGCCACCTCGGCCAGCTCAGCGGTTGTGTCGCCGGATGACGCGTCGACCTGCCAGCCCGCGGGTTCACGCAGTGCCTCGCTGAGTGCGTTACGTACGTCGTCGCCGAGCTCGCGCCAACTGGTGCCGCGCCTCAACGTGATCAACACATCGGTTCCGCGCACCGTCAACCCGTCGATCACTCCGCGGTCAAGCAATACGCCGAGCTGACCCGGGGCGCGCCGGACCGTGCCTTCAGGTGGGAGACTGCCCGGCGGCACCACCCAGCGAAGTTGCTGAGGATTCGAGGTGGCTATGGCATGGATCGGAATCATGCCCCGGCACCTACGGCAATAGACCTGGCAGCGAACGCCATCACCCATGCCAGCACGAACATATAACCGAAGGCCAGGCCCGGCCATCGCCACGAGTTGGTCTCTCTGCGCATCACGACGACCGTCGACATGCACTGCAGCGCGAACATGAAATACACCAGCAATGCGATGACTGTCGGCGCGGCAAAGACCCTGTGGCCCTGCTCGTCGGCCATTGTCGCCAGCGCTTGACCAGGGGCGGCGGGATTCGCCGCAGCTGAAACCTGGCCGAGGGTGGACACGAACACCTCGCGCGCCGACAGTGCACCGACCAGGGCGACGTCGATATGCCAGTCGAAGCCGAGCGGCTTGAACACGGGCTCGATGGCCTTGCCGACGTCGGCGGCATAGCTGTGGCCCATCACGTATGCGGTCGCGTCGGTGGGCGACATGCCGGCGGTCTCCGACTCGCGCGTCGGCAAGTTGAGCAGCGCCCACAGCACCAGCGAGACGGCCAAGATAATCGTTCCGGCCTTGCGCAAGAACATCTTCGCCGCGCTCCACACCGCGACCAACACGGCCTTAGGAGACGGAAACCGATACGGCGGGAGCTCCATGGTGAACGGCAGCAGGTCGCTGCGCAGCACTGTCGACTTGAACAACCACGCCGCGATCAGCGCCGAGGTACCTCCGCCGAGATACAGCAAGAACATCGTGATGCCCTGCGCACTGAACCCCCACCAACGCGTGTGGGGCGCGACCAGCAGACCGACCAGCAAGGTGTACACCGGCAGGCGCGCCGAACAGGTCATCAACGGTGCACTCACAATGGTGGCGATCCGGTCGCGCGATGACGGCAAAGTCCGGGTGGCCATGATGCCGGGGATGGCGCAGGCGAACGACGACAGCATCGCCACGAAGGCGCGGCCTTCCAGACCGGTGGTGGCCATCACCCGATCCATCACGAATGCTGCCCGTGCCATGTAGCCGATGTTCTCCAGCAGCGCTATCAGCAAGAACAGCAAGGCAATCTGCGGGATGAACTGCAGGACGGTACCGACACCGCCGATGATCCCGTGACCGAGCAGGCTACCCACCATGGAATTGCCCAGGTGATCGGCGACTTCGGCACCCAGCCAGTTCAGTCCGTCGCCTATCCCATCCCGCAGTGGCGCACCGACGGTGAAGACGACCTGGAAGAACGCAAACATCACCGCGAAGAAGACGACCGTGCCCCACAACGGATGCAGAATCAACCGGTCGATCCGGTTCGTACGGTGATCCGGTTGCGGCGCAACATAACCTGCCGCGTCAAGCACCGACTTGCCCCAGGCGTCGACGGTGTCGTGATCGGACGGAGGCAAAAGCGGTGGCCGTTTCCACTGGTCGAAGGATCCCAGCCGTGCGCGCAAAGCCTCGATGCCCGTGCCGCGGTGTGCGACGACTTGGGTCACCGGGATACCCAGCGCCGTTGACAGCGCATCGGTATCGATCCGGCCGCCACGCGACGCCAATTCGTCGGTCATCGTCAGCACCAGCACGCACGGCAGATCGAGGCGCAAAACCTCCGCCACCAGCGTTATCGAACGACGCAGCGTGGTGGCGTCGGCCACCAGCAGCACCGCATCGGGTCTGCCGATGTCATCGAGCTCACCAGTGAGCAGGTCTGTGACGACCTGCTCGTCCGGGCTGATGGGGTCGAGGCTGTAGGTGCCGGGCAGGTCCTCGACGACGATGGCGACGCCCTCCACTTTCGCGGTGCCCACGCAGCGTCCGACGGTGACTCCCGGGTAGTTGCCAATCTTCGCGCGCAGCCCGGTCAGATGGTTGAAGACGCTGGTCTTGCCCGCGTTTGGACTGCCCACCAGGGCTACCCGCCGAAGATCTGCGACGGCAACCGCCCCGCTGCCCTCGGCGTGGCATGACGTCATAGCTGGGCCTCCGGAATGACCTCGATCAGTCGCGCCTCGCGGCGGCGGACACACAGTTCGGTGTCGTGGACTCGGTAGATCGTGGGATCACCTAGCGGTGCCCGGCGGATTACTTCGACGCGGGCGGTTGGCCGGAAGCCCAATTGGTGGAGCCGACGTCCGACCGCGGGGTCGGTCTGCGGCGCCAAACCCACCACGGTCGCCCGCTGACCTGGAGCCAGCTCGGCAAGATCGGATCGACAGGGATCGTGGCCTTGACCATGCATGACGTGCCTTAACGTTGGGTGCAGTTAGGGTCACCTTACGCCTGCACCGGCAACTGGTACCGCGTCGTGGGGAAGCCGCCCAGTTGCAGATCGTGTAGCGCTGGATAAAGCGCCGGTGATCCCATCGGGAATCTTCCGGTGACTGGGTTGTCGGCCTAGACGTCGATCGTGGCGCGGCAACGCCACTGGTCGCCGGTACGGCCGAACTCGAGCCCGGACAGCGCGACGGCCTTCGGTACCGCGCCGATCGGCGTGACGTCGTTGATCGATGCCACCGGCATGGTCAACCACATTGTCTCCGAGGCGATGTCAATGTCGGCGCTGAGCGGAACGACGCCTTGGGTATCGAGCAGATAGATCAGCTCGTCGAGTGCCACCACCAGACGATCGCTGTCATTCGTCGCGCCCAACTCGGAGGTGATGGTCCGCAGCGGCGCCGCATCGGAGACGTCGACGAAGCTCTCAGTGAGTCCCATGACCGCTTCAGCCAGGCACGCCTCGCGGGTTGGGGCCCAGGCTTCGATGGTGATATCAGCCGGATGGGGCAGGGTGCGGTGGCCGCGATCAGGGGCTATCAACCCTTCACCACGCCCAGCGGTTCCAGTCGGGCCACAGTGCGACACAGGCCCGCCTGTTCGGCGACCGCAACGACCTCCGAAACATCCTTGTAGGCGGCTGGCGCCTCTTCGACCAATCCCCGCTTCGACGCGCCACGGACCAGGATCTTCTGCCGACGTTCCAGTTGGTCGCGCAGTTCCTTTTGGGATACCGAGCGGGCCGCTTGATGGCGGCTGAGCCGCCTACCGGCGCCGTGACAGGTGGAATGAAGCGCACCGCCACCGCTCACTCCGGCCAATACATATGACGAGGTCCCCATCGATCCCGGTATCAGCACAGGCTGGCCGACCTCAGCCAGATCCGTTGGCAGGTCGGCATGTCCAGGTGGCAGTGCCCTGGTCGCGCCCTTGCGGTGCACACAAAGGTCGAGTGGCACTCCGCCCACAGCGTGCCGTTCGATGCGGGCGAGGTTATGCGAAATGTCGTAGACCAACTCCAACCCGGCGCCGGTAACCGACCGAAACACCTCCGCTGCGGCCATGCCGAGGATCTGCCGGTTGGCGCGGGCGTAGTTCGCCGCTGCATACATCGCCGCCAGGTAGCGGCGGCCTTCGGCTGAATCGACTGGTACGCAGGCTAATTGCCGATCAGGGACCTGCACCCCGTGGCGCGCCATGGCATGGTCCATCGCGCGCACCTCGTCGGTACAGATCTGGTGTCCGAGTCCACGCGATCCGCAGTGGATCATCACGCATACTTGGCCGGTGCGCAGCCCGAAAGCCTTGGCAACGGGCTCGTCGAACACCTCGACCACATGCTGGACTTCCAGGAAATGATTGCCCGAGCCCAGGCTGCCGAGCTGGTGGCGGCCCCGCTCCCGAGCGCGCTCGCTGACCGCGGACGGGTCAGCCTCGGCGAATGCGCCGCCGTCCTCGCAGCGCTCTAAGTCGAGCTCTGACCCGTCACCGTGCTCCACCACATACCGAGAACCGCCGCCCAGCACGTGATTCAACTCGGCGTCGCTGACCGGCGAGCGCACCGCTCCCGGTCCCGCACCGCGCGGAATAGCTTTGCTCAGCCTGTCCATAACTGACCTGGCGACTTTGGCGAACTCGGCTCGCTCCAGCTCGGCTGACAGCAGTCGCACACCGCAGGAGATGTCGAATCCCACACCGCCGGGTGAGATGACGCCGCCGTGGCGTATGTCGGTCGCGGCCACGCCGCCGATCGGAAAGCCGTAGCCCAGATGGATGTCGGGCATCGCGTACGACGCCTCGACGATGCCCGGCAGTGTCGCGACGTTCGCCACCTGCCGCAGCAGGGGTTCCCGATTGGTTTCGGGCAGCAGCGACGGCGACGCAAAGATCACCCCGGGCACGCGCATTGCACCGGACGGGTCGATCCGAAACCGAAACGGTGTCTCCTGCACTAATTTCATGGCCGCTCCCAGATACTGGGGGAGTACCCACCGCGGGGCCGACTGTATCCGACGACGCCCACCGGGCAGTCAGTTAGCAAGCAGCGGGATGTGACTCACAGTACGGCGTCGTCCCGGGGAATCGGTAGCGATTCGCCGCCACCCAGTGATAAATCGCATCCTGGACGAACCGCACACCGGGAATCTGGTAAAGCACCAACGGCAACTTGCTGCCGATCGCGGCCGAGACTGCCGCATTGACGGCCTCAGCGCCGGAGTAGACAGCGCCCGACGTGTCCAGCCACCGAACCGAGTCGAGGAGTTGCGACGGCGGGATACCGAGCCGGTGCGCGACCCCGGGACTTTGCAGCGGCTCGATCCGCACGTTGCCGGTCCGATTGAGCCTCAGCACGAAATATGCCGACCGCGTGCACATTCCGCAGAAGCCGTCGAAGAAGAGAATTCCTGCCATGTGCCCATCCTTCACCCGGCGGCGTTGCCTGCCAACAACGTATCGGCCTCGGCGGAGCGCCGGATGGACCGGATGCCGGCGACGCCGAACATGATGCCCGTGCCGATCTCCGCCACCGCGCTGACCCACGAGAACCACGTCACGTTGACGTGCGGCGGAGAGATGAAGCTGTCCTGATAAGCGGGTAGCACAGTGGGCAGCAGGTGCGCATAGGTGAAAACCAGCGCACTGCCGAAGCCGACCGCGATCGCGGCAAGCGGCGCCTGCCTGCGACGCGCGAGCACCATGACAATCGCGGCGGCGACGAACAGACCCTGCACGGTGCCGCCGACCATGATGAACGGTGGCGATGCCGACATGCCGCGGCGCAGATGATCCAGGCCGTGCACGGCAAACCCGATAGCGAACGCGACTGCGGTCCAGCGCAAAAATCTACCCGCGTTGTCCCGTGGTTGCTGGATCTGATCGGTCATCAGGATCACCGCCGTGCACGTTGTCGACCTGTACCACCTTCCTACTACTATACTAAGTAGTAGTCAACGACATTCGGCGGAACTCGGCAGCTCAAACCCATCCCCACAGATCTAGAACACGTTCTAATCTGTCCGGCATGGGATTCTTCAAACCTGACCTGCCGCAGATCGACATGGCCGAATGGAGCAAAGGCACGCGCAGCGAGAAGATCCAGCCGATGGCCAGGCACTGGGCCGAGGTGGGCTTCGGAACACCGGTCGCACTGCACCTGTTCTACGTCGTCAAAATCGGTCTCTACATCCTGGGGGGCTGCCTGTTCGCGTTGACCACCACGGGCATCGATGGGTTTACCGCCGTCGGTTCGTGGTGGTCGGAGCCGATCGTGTTCGAGAAGGTCGTGCTCTACACCATGCTCTTCGAGGTGGTCGGTCTAGGCTGCGGCTTCGGGCCGCTGAACAACCGGTTCTTCCCGCCGATGGGCTCGATTCTGTACTGGCTACGCCCGAACACGATCCGACTACCGCCCTGGCCCGATCGGATCCCGCTAACGAAGGGCACCGCCCGCACTCCGATAGACGTCGCGTTGTATGCGGCCCTGCTGGTGATGCTGCTCCTGTGCTTGTTCTCCGACGGCACCGGCCCGGTGCCGGCGCTGGGCACCGACGTCGGTCTGCTGCCGCGCTGGCAGATCTGGGTGATCCTCGGATTGCTCGCCGTGCTCGGGCTGCGGGACAAGGTGATCTTTCTGGCCGCCCGCGGCGAGGTCTACGCGTCGATGACGGTGACGTTCTTGTTCCCCGGGGTGGACATGATCGTCGCCTCGAAACTGGTGTTCTTGGTGATCTGGATGGGTGCGGCCACGTCGAAGCTCAACCACCACTTTCCGTTCGTGATCTCCACGATGATGTCGAACAACCCACTGATCCGGGCGAAGTCGATGAAGCGTGCCTTTTTCGAACGGTTCCCGCAAGACCTGCGGCCCGGACGCCTGTCGCGGATCGTCGCGCACGGCGGCACCACCGTAGAGATGTGCGTGCCGGTGGTGCTGTTCTTCTCCCACGGCGGCTGGGTGACCGCGATCGCCGCCGCCGTCATGGTGTGTTTTCACCTGGCGATCCTGACTGCGATCCCGATGGGTGTGCCGCTGGAGTGGAACGTCTTCATGATCTACGGCGTCGGGGCCCTGTTCGTCGCGTATCCGCAGTTGGGGCTTTCCGACCTGAAACACCCTGTGCCGGTGGCCATCCTGTTCGTGGTGATCGCCGGCATCGTGATCGCCGGCAACCTGTTCCCGCGCAAGATTTCGTTCCTGCCGGGCATGCGCTACTACGCCGGCAACTGGGACACCACGCTGTGGTGCGTCAAACCGTCTGCGGAAGAGAAGATCACCCGTGGGCTGGTAACGATCGCCAGCATGCCGGCCGCGCAGCTTGAGCGTTTCTACGGCAGCCAGGAGGCGGCGCAGATCCCGATCTATATGGGATACGCCTTCCGCTCGTTCAACACCCACGGCCGAGCGCTGTTCACCTTGGCACATCGAGCCATGGCCGGACAGAACGAGGACGACTACGTCATCACCGACGGCGAACGGATTTGTTCCACCGCCATCGGCTGGAATTTCGGCGACGGCCACATGCACAACGAGCAGTTGATCGCCGCGATGCAGGAGCGCTGCCACTTCGAGCCCGGCGAGGTGCGCGTCGTGCTGCTCGACGCGCAACCCATCCACCGCCAGACCCAGCAATACCGGTTAGTCGACGCAGCCACAGGCGAATTCGAGCGCGGCTATGTCAGGGTGGCCGACATGGTTACCCGGCAACCGTGGGACGACACCGTGCCGGTGCACGTGTACGAAAGCCGCATTGCCGGCTCCGACGAGGTGAACCAGCCCTAGGCAGCTTCGCCTCGCACCTTCGCCGCCGCGGCGATCATGTTCTGCAACGACGCCGTTACCTCCTCGACGTTGCGGGTCTTCAACCCGCAGTCCGGGTTAACCCAAAGCCGTTCGGCTGGAACAGCTCTGAGAGCTGCACGTAGCGAACTGGCGATCTCCTCGGTGCTGGGGACGCGGGGCGAGTGGATGTCGTAGACGCCGGGTCCCACGCTGTTGGCGAAGCCCGCCGCGTTGAGGTCGTCCAGCACCTCCATATGCGAGCGGGCTGCCTCGATCAACGTGGCATCGGCGTCCAACTCGCCAATGGCGCCGATGATCTCACCGAACTCCGAATAACACAGATGGGTCTGGATCTGCGTCGAGTCGGCGACACCGGAGGTTGCCAACCGGAAGGCGCCCACCGCCCACTGCAGATAAGCGTCCTGGTCGGCGCGGCGCAGCGGCAGCAGCTCCCGCAGCGCCGGCTCGTCGACCTGGATGATCGCGATGCCGGCCGACTGCAAATCGATGGTCTCGTCGCGGATCGCCAGGGCAATCTGGTAGGCGGTGTCGGCCAGCGGCTGGTCGTCGCGCACGAACGACCACGCCAGGATCGTCACCGGCCCGGTCAGCATGCCCTTGACCGGTTTGTCGGTGAGCGACTGCGCGTAGGTGATCCACTCGACCGTCATCGGGTGTGGCCGCGACACATCGCCGTAAAGGATGGGCGGGCGCACACAGCGACTGCCGTAGGACTGCACCCAGCCGTTCTGGGTGGCGAAGAAACCGTCGAGCTGCTCGGCGAAGTACTGCACCATGTCGTTGCGCTCGGGCTCGCCGTGCACCAGCACGTCGAGGCCGAGCCGTTCCTGCAACGCGATGACGTCGGCGATCTCGGCCTTCATCCGGCGGACGTACTCGGCCTCGTCGATCTCGCCGGAACGAAAGGCGGCGCGGGCTTTCCGGATCGCCGGGGTCTGCGGGAACGAGCCGATCGTGGTGGTCGGCAGGGTGGGCAGGTGCAGCCGCGCTTTCTGCATCTCGCGGCGCTCGGCCGCATTGCCGCGTTTGGCGCCGGAGGCCAGGATCGAGTCGATGCGGGCCCGGATGTGTTCGTTGCGCAGCCGCGGATCCGAACGCCGAGACGCCACCGCGGCGTTGGAGGCCGCGATCTCCTCGGCGACCGCTTCGCGTCCTTCCCGCAGCGCGCGGGCCAGGGTGACCACCTCGTGCACCTTTTCGGCACCGAACGCTAGCCAGCTGCGCAGGTTCGCGTCCAGCTCGGTCTCGAAGGCCAGCGAATACGGGACGTGCAGCGTCGAGCACGAGGTCGACACAGCAACTGCCTCCGTTGACCCCAGCAGGGTGGCCAGCCGGCTCAGCGCCGCTTCCAGGTCGGTGCGCCAGACGTTGCGCCCGTCGACGACGCCGGCCACCAGCGTCTTTCCGGCCAACTCCGGCACCGACGCGACTGCGGTGTTGGCGCCGGCGACCAGGTCGACGCCGATGGCCTCGACCGGCGTGCGAGCCAGCACCGGCAAGGCAGCGCCGGGATCCCCGAAGTAGGTGGCGACATAGATCGCCGGCCGCTTGGGCACCGATCCCAGCGCGCTATACACCCGCTCGGCCAGCGCCGGCGCATCGGCGCTGATATCGGTCACCAGCACCGGCTCGTCGAACTGCACCCATGCCGCACCGACATCGGCCAGCAGCGACAGCAACTCCGAATACACCGGGATCAGCTCATCGATGCGTTCGATCGGGGCGCCCGCGCCGTCCACCGCTTTGCTCAACAGCAGGAAGGTAATCGGGCCGATAACCACCGGACGCGCCGGAACGCCTTGTTGCAACGCCTCGTTCAGCTCACCGACCACTTTGGCGGCATTGAGCGTGAATCGGATGTCCGGCGAGATCTCCGGTACCAGATAGTGGTAGTTGGTGTCGAACCACTTGGTCATCTCCAGCGGTGCGATGCCCTCGGTGCCCCGGGCGGCGGCGAAGTAGCGGTCCAGCTCGTCGTGCACAGGCTGCACCCGGGCCGGCAGGGCTCCGAGCATCACCGCCGTGTCGAGCATCTGGTCGTAGTAGGAAAAGCTGTTCACCGGCACCGAATCCAGGCCGGCCGCAACCAAATCAGACCAGGTGTTGCGGCGCAGCGTCGCCGCGACGGACTCCAGCTCGGACCTGCTGGTCCGCCCGGCCCAATAACCTTCGGTGGCGCGTTTGAGTTCGCGGCGCGGGCCGATCCGCGGTGAGCCGGTGATGGTGGCGGTAAACGGTTGAGCGATCACGTGTTCGTCCTTCACTCGAAACGGGATGGTCACCGCCGGCGGACGCGCAGCCGATCCGGTCGGGCACATGCCCTGCAACCGTTACGGCCAAACGCCCATTCCACGAGGCGATGAGCCGCCGGACGCGGCGCGCCCGGCACAGCCGGCAGGTCTTCGGACTCGCAGGCGCGCACTGGAGTGCTCCTAATGGCCGTCGCTTCCCAGTCGGGCGACCAGTGCTGATGACGGCGGTCGTTCCTGCATACCGCTGCGGGACAGTCCCGGACTTTCACCGGGTTCCCTCTCGCGAGGCAGAATCAACCTGCCTCACTCGATGCCGACAGTGCGGCAGACCAGCTGCACGCTCGAGGTTACTCGTTGGATGGCGGCGACCCGCCGCGCCCGGCTCCGCCGCGCTTGCGATCGCCTCTGCCGGCGTCAGCGTCCGGCAGCCAGCGCTTCGCCGATGGGGACGTCGCCGTTGTTGAACTCGATGGTGCGCCCGATCGTCGAATCGTCGGCCAGAGCAGCGGCGATCACCAGCGCGACATCCTCGCGGGACACCTGGCCCTTGCTGGCCTCAGGACCCACCGCGATCCGCCCGGTCCCCGGCTCGAGGGTGAGCCGGCCCGGCCCCAGCACCGTCCAGTCGAGGTCGCTGGCCCGCAGGTGGGCGTCGGCGGCGGCCTTGGCCTCGGCATACGGGAAGAACGGATCATCCTGCGGCACACCGTGATCCGGTCGGGCGCCGAAGTAGGAGACCATCACGAACCGCCGCAAACCTGCTTGCTTGGCCGCGTTGATCACCCGAATGGCGGCATCGCGGTCTACGGCGTAGGTGCGCGCCGGGTTGCCGCCGCCGGCCCCGGCGGAAAAGACCACCGCGTGGTGCCCCGCCAACAGCTGTGTGAGCGCGTCGGTATCCAGTCTCTCGATGTCGGCCACGACTGGTTTGGCACCGGTTGCGACGACGTCGTCCGTGTGATCCGGGTTGCGGACGATAGAGCTCACCTGGTCACCGCGCTCACTCAGGATGCGGCTCAGATGCAAGGCCACCTTGCCGTGGCCGCCGATAACGACGATGCGCGCCATGAGTCTCACCTTGGTCCGATCGGTCAATCTGGAGGAGGCAACAGGGCAGGACGGTCCGCGATTCCCCGATAGGCTTGGCACGGTGTTGAGCTCCCGCAACTCCTCGCCGTTAGTGCATCATGTTGTTTCGCCGTTGCGCCGGAACGCTTTGATACCGGCGGCCGCTGAATACATCGCGCAGCGCTACGGCGGTTCAACCCAGTTTCGGCAGCGCCGCGAGGACGAGGGATTTGAGCTTGAAGAGATTCAGCTGGGTGGCTCAGCGCGGTGTAGACCAGCGTGTCGCCGGAAAATCCGGGGTCGATGCCGTTTATGTAAAGCGAAGTGCCGCCGGCCTCGCACGCCTGCTCCAACGGCGTGCGCAACCAGTCGTCGGCGTGCTGCGGCGCGACCAACCACACCAGCGAAGTACCCACCACATTCGTGCCCGCGCGAAGGAACTTGGTGATCTCCTTGATTGCGGCGTGCGGGCGGGGTTCGGCTTGCGAGGTGTAGACCACGCAGTCCGCTTCAAGCGCTACCAAGGCGTCGATGTCATTGGTGGCGGTGACTCCCGTCGACTCATCGAGCTCGCACAGTTCGGCGGCGTCGCGGCCCGCCTTCTCCGTGTCGGCGGCATGTACACCGACGAGTTCCAGATCGGGGCGCTCGATAATCGCCTGCAATGCATGGCGTCCCACATTGCCGGTGGAGAACTGAATTACCTGTCGTGGCATCACACTTCCTTCTCAGAGCAGGTCAGTGATGGTCTTGAGGCCAGCCTCATACAGCACGCCCGGCAGCATGCCGCCATCGATTTCGATGGTCGTGCCGTTGATGTAATCGGCTGCGCCGCTAGCCAAGAAAACACAGGCGCGGCCGACTTCGGCAGGTTCACCGGCCCGATGCAGGGGAACGTTGGCGAAGTAGGCACGCCCGTCGGGATCATTTTTGGGCAGCACGAACGAGCGAAAGTTGTCCGTCATGGTGGGCCCCAACGCCAGGCAGTTGACACGGGAATGCGGTCCCCATTCCTCCGCCAGGGAGCGGGTCATGTGATTGAGCCCAGACTTCGCGGCGCCGTAGGAAACCAAGGTCGGTGAACCGGCGGGATGGCTAGCGCCGCTGGAGATATTGATAATGCAACCAGTGCCGTCCTGGCGGCGCATCTGCCGATACACCCGGATCGCGAACCACAGCGGGCTGATCAGATTCATCTGAATCGCGAATGCGTGATACAGCACCGTCCGCTCGAAATCGTCATCGCTGGCTGGGGCGCCCTGGATCGTCTGCACAAGTTCCGGCACGTCCTCAACGTGGGGGGTCGGCACCGTGCCACCAGCATTGTTAACTAGGATGTCGATGCGACCGTACTTCGCCGCAGCCTCGGAGAGCATGGCGTCAATCGCGCGGTAATCACCTTGGTCACATACCATTTGCGACGACCGCGCGGCCCAGTCGGGATGATTGTCCACACCGGGGATCGCATCCAGTGGTGAGCGTGAACAACCGATGACCGTTGCGCCGGCGCGCAGTAACTCGTGAGCGATACCGACACCGACCCCTCGGCTGGTCCCGGTGACGATAGCGACCTTACCGTCGAGTGGGCGCTGCGTCGGTGTTGTCGTCATGCCTGCCCGTTCCCCTTCCGCGGGCTCCTCGCCGCACTCAGAAACATTGCACGTGCAATTTCCTTGCCCCGTGCAGCCGCCTGCGAGTCCTGAGTTGCTGGGCCCGAAGCTCAGCGACCGCGTCGTGCCGTCGCCGCGCCGGGCACTCCTAACGCGCGGCGATGGACACCCCGGCAGTGAGCCGTCCAACGGGTTGGTCAACAATCGAGGCATTACCTCTTCGAGAAGGAGAATTGCCATGGCTGAAGCCGTCATCGTCGAGGCAGTGCGCTCACCGATCGGCAAGCGAAACGGGGGTCTGTCCGGCGTGCATCCCGCCGAGCTGTCCGCGCAGGTCCTCAACGGGCTGGTCCAGAAGTCGGGTATCGATCCCGAGATCGTCGACGACGTGATCTGGGGATGCGTGATGCAAGCCGGTGAGCAGGCCCTCGACATCGCCCGCACCGCGTTGCTGACCGCGGGCTGGCCGGAAACCGTTCCGGGGGTCACCGTGGACCGCCAGTGCGGCTCCAGCCAGCAGTCGATCCACTTCGCCGCCGCAGGCGTGGTCGCCGGCCACTACGACGTCGTCGTAGCCGGCGGCGTGGAGTCGATGACCCGGGTGCCGATGGGTTCCTCGCTGGCCAACGGTGGCCGCCCCTTCCCGGACGGATTTTTGAGCCGGTACGACGGCGCGATCCCCAACCAGGGCATCGGCGCTGAAATGATCGCCGAGCAGTGGGGCCTCGACCGCACTACGCTCGACGAATTCTCCCTCGCCTCACACGAGAAGGCCGCTGCGGCGCAGGATTCCGGAGCGTTCGACGACCAGATCGTGGCCATCAAAGACCAGGACGGCAACGTCGTCCTCAAAGACGAGGGCATTCGCCGCGGCACCACCATTGAGAAGATGGCCGAGTTAAAGCCCGCCTTCAAGGAGGACGGTGTGATCCACGCCGGGAACTCCAGCCAGATTTCCGACGGCGCCGCGGCCGTGCTGTTCATGTCGGCGGAAAAGGCAAAGTCGTTGGGACTCAAGCCGCTTGCCAAGGTGCACACCGCCACGCTGGCCGGCTCCAACCCAGTGATCATGCTGACCGCGCCGATCCCGGCCACCCAGAAGGCCCTGAAGCGCTCCGGGCTGAATCTGGACGACATCGGGGCGTACGAAGTCAACGAGGCGTTCGCGCCTGTGCCGCTGGCGTGGCTGCACGACATTGGCGCCGACGAGAAGAAGCTCAACCCCAACGGCGGCGCGATCGCGCTCGGCCATCCGCTCGGCGGCTCCGGTGCGCGCATCATGACAACGCTGCTGTATCACATGCGCGACAAGGGAATTCGTTACGGCTTGCAAACGATGTGCGAGGGCGGCGGTCAGGCCAACGCCACCATCGTGGAGTTGCTGTGACCGTCGCCGACACTCAGCCCGCGGCGCTCACCGAGCGCCGCGGCGACGTCAT
>NZ_CAXUCH010000060.1:18724-21361 GCF_964249325.1 uncultured Mycobacterium sp.
CCCCGCCCCCCCCCCCCCGGGCGCGCCTCCCGCCGCCCCGCGGCGACGTCATGATCATCACGATCAACCGGCCGGAGGCCCGCAACGCCGTCAACGCCGCGGTCAGCACCGCTGTCGGTGACGCGCTTGAGCAGGCGCAACACGACACAGACGTGCGGGCAGTGGTGATCACCGGTGCCGGCGACAAGTCGTTCTGCGCGGGAGCCGACCTGAAGGCAATCGCGCGCCGCGAGAACCTGTACCACCCGGACCACGGCGAGTGGGGATTCGCCGGTTACGTGCGCCACTTCATCGACAAGCCGACGATCGCTGCGGTCAATGGCACCGCCCTGGGTGGCGGCACGGAGCTGGCCCTTGCCAGCGACCTTGTGGTCGCGGAGGAACACGCGATGTTCGGTCTGCCGGAAGTGAAGGTCGGTTTGATCGCCGGTGCCGGCGGCGTGTTTCGCATCGTGCACCAGCTTCCCCGCAAGGTGGCACTGGAGATGCTGTTGACCGGTGAACCGATCAGCGCCGCCGAGGCGCTCAAATGGGGCCTGATCAACCAAGTCGTTCCCGACGGGACGGTGCTGGAGGCCGCGCTGGCGCTGGCCGAACGGGTCACCGTCAACGCGCCGCTGTCGGTGCAGGCCAGTAAGCGGATCGCCTATGGGGCCGACGACGGCGTCATACCTGACGAGGAGCCGGGCTGGGGTCGCACCGCACGGGAGTTCCGTGCACTGTTGAAGTCCGACGACGCCAAGGAAGGTCCGCGAGCGTTCGCTGAGAAACGTCAACCGCTGTGGAAGGCGCGCTGACGCAAGCGGTTTCAGTAAGCGAGCGTATTGACCGCGCGGGCGAACACCCTGGGTAGAGCCGTGCACGCAGGCACGATGGCGCGCCGAGCCGCTCGGGGCGTACTGGCCAACACCAAAGCGCGGGTGAGCAGTCGGTAGTCGCGGGTGATCCGCCGCCACGCCGTCTCGTACGACGACGGTGCGTCGTCGACGATGGCGGTCACCGCTGCGGCGGCTTGCTTGAAGGCTAAGCTGATGCCCTCGCCGGTCAGCGCGTCTTCGTAGCCAGCGGCGTCCCCCACCAACAACACGCGTCCGGCCACGCGCCGTGAAACCACTTGCCGCAACGGCCCGCAGCCGCGGGCGCGCCCGGGTTGGGCGTCGCGCAGCCGGCGCGCCAGCCACGGAAACCATGCCAGATCGGGACGATGCCGGGACAAGATCGCCACTCCCACCAGCTCTGGTTCGACCGGTGTCACATACGCCTCGCCCCAAGGCGACCAATGCACTTCCACAAATTCCGACCACGCCGGTACGCGGAAATGCCGGCGCACCCCAAAGCGCCGCGGTGTACCAGCAACCGTTTTGATTCCCATCGCCCGCCGGATCGGCGAATGCAGCCCGTCGGCTGCCACCAACCATTTCGCGCGTACCCCGGCCGCCGTGACACCGTCGGCATCCTGCTCGACAGCGGTGACTCGCATCCGAAGCCGTTCGACGTCTTGCTCTTTGGCGCGTGCCGCCAGCGCGGTGTGGAGGGTGGTACGGCGCACTCCGCGGCCCGGTCCACTGCGGAATAACGCCTCCGCGCGGCGGTGCTCGCTGACGTAAGCGATGCCGCGAAACGGCAGACCGGCCGGGTCGACGCCGAGCGATGTCAGCTTGTCAAGTCCACCCGGCATCAGGCCCTCGCCGCACGCTTTGTCAATCGGGCTCTCTTTCGGTTCGGCGACGATAACGGAAAGGCCTTCGACGCGCGCATATATCGCCGTGGCAAGACCGCCCGGGCCGCCGCCGACGACCAGCAGATCAGCGTCATAATTGCTCACGTGTAGCCCAGCGCCGCGTTCTCCACGCGGATACGCACCCTGAGCAGCACAGCGTTGGCTAGTGTGAATGTGATTGCGGTAAGCCACGCGGTGTGGACCAGCGGCAGCGCCAGCCCTTCTGCCGCCACGGCCACGTAGTTGGGGTGGCGAAGCCAGCGATACGGGCCTCGCCGCACCAACGGCGCTTGCGGCACAACGATTACCAGAGTGTTCCACCGGCGCCCCAGCGTGATCACGCACCACCAGCGCAGCGCCTGGCTCAGTGCCACCACGCCCAGCATCGGCCAGCCCACCAATCCGATGAAAGGCCGGTGCAGCGCCCAGACTTCAGCGACGCAACCGAGCAGCAGTGCACTGTGGATGGTGACCATCACCGGATAGTGGTCGTGGCCGAACTCCTTGCCGCCATGGGCAAAAGCCCATCGCGCGTTGCGCTTCGATACGGTCAGCTCCACCAGGCGCTCGATGCCGACCGCCAGGATCAGCAGGTAGTACACGGCCTACCAGCCGAGCAGCACGAGTTCCGAACAAAAACCCGGGCCCATAGCAATCATCAGCCCGATGGAGCCCGGCGGTGGGGGATCGGCCATCGTGGCGCGAAGCACGTCCAGCACTGACACCGACGACAGGTTTCCGTTGGTGCGTAACGAATTACGGCTGTGGTCAAGGGCGTCCGCGGGCAGGTCCAACACATTTTCTACTGCCTCGATCACCCGTGGTCCGCCCGGGTGGCAAACCCATGTCGAGACGTCGGCGGTGGTAAGCCCGTGGTCTGCGAGGAACGTGCGGACGTCTTCGGCCAGGTATTTCTC
>NZ_CAXUCH010000061.1:0-20932 GCF_964249325.1 uncultured Mycobacterium sp.
GTCGTCGATGACTCCCGGCTGGACCAGCGCCACCCGCACCGTCGAGCCCGCCGCAGGCGTCGGCCCCCAGCCGAACCAGGCGGGTCCGAGTCCGGCGCAGGCCAGGGCGATCACCAGGCAGCACACGCGAGCGGTCACCCCGCGGGCCAGCATCGCTCCGACGATCCCGGTGTTCACCGCGACGATCAGGAAACTGGTCAGCCACACCCCGCCGAGCGCGGCCGAGGCAAGCGTGACGGGCTGGTTCCACTGCGAGGCACCCAGGGCAGCCCACGGACCACCCAAACTAGGCCAGGACCGCACCGCCTCAGCCGAGACCCATGCGCTGGGCAACACGATCATCGCCGTCAGCAATCGACGTGTCGTCACCGCACCCGTGAGCAGTCGGTGCGCAAACCAGCCCCACGGCAGCCATAGGGCTCCGATCCCCGCAGCCATTACCAGCAGCAGGGGACCGGAACTGGAGAGCAGCCAGTACTGCGTCGTCAGCACATAGCCGGCGAGACCACACCACGCCCGCACAGCGGCGTCGGACGCCGTCGGCGCCGCGCGTACCACCAGCAGCAGCGGAACCAGCCCGCCCCAGGCCAGCCACCACCAGGACGGCGCCGGAAATCCCAACGCGGGCAAGGCGCCCAGAATCAGCGCCGCCGCGCGACCCGGCAGGCGCCGCCGCGCGCTCACGCACTCGCGAGGTCGTGGCGGGTCAACCGGAAAGTGCGGGTTAGCCGGTCGGGTCGCGTCGTCAGCGTTACCTCTACCGCGCCGCCCGGTGTGACGACGTAGCGCTCTTCGACATCGGGTCCGTCGTCGCGGCGGTCGACCGGTCGGCGCCGCAGATCCGCCGCATCGTGCAGGTCGGGGTCGAACGGGAAGAACACCGGATCGTAGGGTGTGAGGTCGCCGTCGGGATGGCCGTCGCGCAGGCGGCTGCACTCCACGAACCGGAAATGTCCGATGTTGTGCGCCGCCCGGTACCGGCGGGTGACGACCAGCGGCGGTTGGCCTTCGACCGGCAGCCGCATGCCTTTCGACACAATCGGGTCGAAGCTGACATCTTCTCCTGCCTGCGCTTCGCGGAAAACCCCGAAATGCCGGGAAAGCCGGTCGGACAGCGCGAATCCCGCCTCCTTATCGAGGAAGACCGCCAGCCCGATCGCCGTGGCCGCAAACGGGTGCGGTGAGCGTTTGACGCGCTTCTCGCCGACCTTCTCGTCCAGCACAGTACGCAGCTTCCGGGCGACCAGCGGAAAGCTTCCAGCGCCGCCCACCACGTAGATGCCCGCCACCTCCGACCAGTCCACCTCGTCACCGGCGGCGTCCGCCAGGACGCGCGAGATGACCGCGGCCGTCTTGTCGAAGAGCGGCGTGCAGACCGCATACACGTCGTCGATCGGGCAGGAGAACGGCGGCTGGCCGACCGCGTCGAGGTCGACCAGCAAGTGGCGCGTGTTCGGGCCGACGGCTTCCTTGCGGGCGGCGCACTCCTCGAGCAGCAGCTCCCGGGCGGCGGCATCGAGTCTGGGAAGCTTGGCGCGGTTGCGCACCAGCTGCAAGATCGCCTCGTCGAAGTCGTCGCCGCCAAGACGCTGGATCCCCTCGCTGGTGACCACCTCGTTGAGCCGCCCCGTCATCTTGAGCAGCGACGCGTCGAACGTGCCGCCGCCGAGGTCGTAGATCAGGACGTACTCGCGGTTGGCGGTGATCGTGGAGCGGTAGCGGTGGGCGTACTCGAAGCCCGCCGCCGACGGCTCGTTGAGCAGCGCGACGACGTCGAAGCCGGCCCCCGCGAAGGCGTCCAGCGTCAAAAACCGTTGGGCGCTGGAGGCGTTGGCGGGCACACTGATCGCCGCCTCGACGCGCTCGCCCGGTGCCAGGTCGATGTTCGAGCGGTGCTGCAGGTCGCTTTTGAGTTGGGCGAGAAAGCCCGTGAAAAGGTCGGCCAGCGGGTAGGAGCGCCCGGCCAGGTCCACGGTTGTCCGGGGCCCGGCATCGTTGAGCAGACGCTTGAAGGACCGCAGCACTGACCAGCCCGGCTCGCGACGCAGCGCGGCGGCGTCCAAGCCGAAACGCAGTTCGCCGGCGTCGTTGGCGGCGATCACCGAAGGCCAGGCGTCGATCCCTTCGAACGACGAGACTGGGTAGTTGCCCCTGTCGACGACGGCGACGACGGTGTGCGTGGTGCCGAAGTCGATCCCGACCCTCACCCCGCAAAGCTTAGGCGCTGCAGGGCGTTTCGCGGCGCTTTTACCAGCCGCGCTCCCGCCACTCGTCGAGGTGCGGACGCTCGGCGCCGAGGGTGGTGTCGTCACCGTGCCCCGGGTAGACGACCGTGTCATCACCGAACCGGTCGAAAACTTTCGTCTTGACGCCTTCGAACAATGAATTGAAGTCAGCCGCTTTGGTTGTCCGCCCGACACCGCCCGGGAACAGGCAGTCCCCGGTGAACAACTGGGTGACCTCACCCGTGGCGGGCCCGTCGAGAGCCAGCGCAACCGATCCGGGCGTGTGGCCACGTAAATGAATGACGTCGAACGTCAGCTTGCCGATCTGTACAGTGTCGCCGTCGGCGAGGAACCGATCCGGCTTGACCGGCAGCGGGCCGGCGTCGATCTTGTGGGCGGCGGTCGGCGCGCCAGTGGCGTCAGAGACCGCTTCCAGCGCCTGCCAGTGATCCCAGTGCTGGTGGCTGGTGACGATCAGCGACACCTTCGGCGCATACTGCTGTACCAGGTCGATCAGGACGTCGGCGTCGTTGGCGGCATCGATCAGCAGCGTTTCCCCGGTCTCGGAACACGTGACCAGGTATGCGTTGTTATCCATCGGGCCCACCGATGCCTTGACGATCGTCGCGCCCGGCAAGGTGCGCCGTGCTGCGGTGCCCGGGTCGACATGACCGGTGTAGTTGTCGTCGACGAGAGTCATAGCCGCCGCTCCTCCTCATCGCTTCGCTCTGCATCATCGCCGGCGCGGGTCATACTGGCCACAGTACTGCCCGGTTGATTGTCGGTAGGGGCACATAGCATGGGAACGACGTGTAATGACCAAGAAGGGATCCGTTGGCTGAGCGCCTAATCGTCAAGGGTGCGCGTGAGCACAACCTGCGCAGCGTCGACCTGGATTTGCCGCGGGAGGCGTTGATCGTTTTCACCGGGCTGTCCGGCTCGGGAAAGTCTTCGCTGGCGTTCGACACGATCTTCGCCGAGGGGCAGCGGCGCTACGTCGAATCGCTGTCGGCTTACGCTCGTCAATTCCTGGGCCAGATGGACAAGCCCGACGTCGACTTCATCGAGGGCCTGTCCCCGGCGGTGTCCATCGACCAGAAGTCGACCAACCGCAATCCCCGGTCGACGGTCGGCACGATCACCGAGGTGTATGACTATCTGCGGCTGCTGTATGCCCGCGCCGGCACGCCGCACTGCCCGGTGTGCGGCGAGCGGATCGCCCGCCAGACGCCCCAGCAAATCGTCGACCAGGTGTTGGCGATGCCAGAAGGAACCCGGTTCCAGGTGCTGGCTCCGGTGGTACGCACCCGCAAAGGTGAGTTCGTCGACCTTTTCGAGAAACTCAACACGCAGGGCTATAGCCGGGTGCGGGTCGACGGTGTGGTGCATTCGCTGACCGATCCACCGAAGCTGAAGAAGCAGGAAAAGCACGACATCGAGGTCGTGGTGGACCGGCTGACCGTCAAGCCCAGCGCCAAGCAGCGGCTCACCGAATCGGTCGAGACCGCCCTGAGTTTGGCCGACGGCATCGTCGTGCTGGAGTTTGTCGACCACGCCCACGATGCCCACAACCGAGAACAGCGGTTCTCCGAGAAGCTGGCCTGCCCCAACGGGCATTCGTTGGCCGTCGACGACCTTGAGCCGCGGTCGTTTTCGTTCAATTCGCCCTACGGCGCTTGCCCGGAATGCACCGGCCTCGGGATCCGCAAGGAGGTCGATCCGGACCTGGTGGTGCCCGACCCGGAGCTGACCCTGGCCCAGGGCGCGGTGGCGCCCTGGTCGATGGGCCACACCGCCGACTACTTCACCCGGATGATGGCCGGCCTCGGTGAGGCGATGGGCTTCGACGTGAACACCCCGTGGCGCAAGCTGCCGGCCAAGGCGCGCAAGGCGATTCTGGAAGGCTGCGACGAGCAGGTGCACGTCCGCTACCGCAACCGCTACGGCCGCACCCGGTCGTACTACGCCGACTTCGAAGGCGTGATGGCGTTCCTGCAGCGCAAAATGCAGCAGACCGAGTCGGACATGATGAAGGAGCGTTACGAGGGCTTCATGCGTGACGTGCCGTGCCCGGTGTGCCAGGGCACACGGCTCAAGCAGGAAATCCTGGCGGTCACGCTAGCCGCGGGGGAGCGGGGCAAGAAGTCCATCGCCGAGGTGTGCGACCTGTCGATTTCGGAGTGTGCAGAGTTCTTGAACGCGCTCACCCTGGGCCCTCGCGAACAGGCCATCGCCGGGCAGGTGCTCAAGGAAATCCAGTCGCGGCTGGGCTTTCTGCTCGACGTCGGGCTGGACTACCTGTGCCTGTCGCGGGCTGCCGCAACGCTGTCCGGCGGTGAGGCGCAACGCATCCGGCTGGCCACCCAGATCGGCTCCGGTCTGGTCGGCGTGCTGTACGTGCTCGACGAGCCCTCGATCGGTCTGCACCAGCGTGACAACCGTCGTCTCATCGAAACGCTCACCCGCTTACGGGATTTGGGCAACACCCTGATTGTCGTCGAGCACGACCTGGACACCATCGCGCATGCGGACTGGATCGTTGACATCGGGCCGGGCGCCGGGGAGCACGGCGGCCAAATCGTGCACAGCGGAACGTATGACGAACTGCTGCGCAACAGCAACTCGATCACCGGCGCCTACCTGTCGGGCTCGGAAAGCATCGAGATTCCGGCTATCCGGCGCCCGGTCGACCGGCGGCGCCGGCTCACGGTGGTCGGGGCGCGAGAACACAACTTGCGCGAGATCGACGTGTCGTTTCCGCTCGGCGTGCTCACCTCGGTTACCGGGGTATCGGGCTCCGGTAAGTCGACGTTGGTCAACGACATTCTGGCCGCAGTGCTGGCCAACAAGCTCAACGGTGCCCGGCAGGTGCCGGGCCGGCACACCCGGGTCACCGGCCTCGACCACGTCGACAAGCTGGTGCGGGTGGACCAGTCGCCGATCGGGCGCACGCCACGCTCCAACCCGGCCACCTACACCGGGGTATTCGACAAGATCCGGACCTTGTTCGCGGCCACCACCGAGGCCAAGGTCCGCGGGTATCAACCGGGCCGGTTCTCGTTCAACGTCAAAGGCGGCCGCTGCGAGGCCTGTTCGGGCGACGGCACCATCAAGATCGAAATGAACTTCCTGCCGGACGTGTACGTGCCGTGCGAGGTTTGCCATGGCGCGCGCTACAACCGGGAAACGCTTGAGGTGCACTACAAGGGCAAGACGATCTCCGAGGTGCTCGACATGTCGATCGAGGAAGCCGAGGAGTTCTTCGCGCCGATCACCGGCATCCACCGGTATCTGCGCACGCTGGTCGACGTCGGATTGGGTTATGTGCGGCTCGGGCAGCCGGCGCCGACACTGTCCGGCGGTGAGGCACAACGAGTGAAGCTGGCCTCCGAGCTGCAGAAGCGCTCCACCGGCCGCACTGTCTACATTCTCGACGAGCCCACCACCGGGCTGCATTTCGATGACATCCGCAAGCTGCTCAATGTCCTCAACGGCCTGGTCGACAAAGGCAATACGGTGATCGTCATCGAGCACAACCTCGACGTGATCAAGACGTCGGACTGGATCATCGACATGGGGCCGGAGGGCGGCGCCGAAGGCGGAACCATCGTGGCGGAAGGCACACCCGAGGACATCGCGGCGGTGCCGGAAAGCTACACCGGCAAGTTCCTCGCCGAGACGCTCGGTGTGCCGGTCAATGCTACGCCAGGGTCGAACCGGCGTCGCCGCGTCAGCGCCTAGCGGGTCTTATCGCCCCGAGTGTGTCGGTTGTGCCCGACAAATTGGCACAATCGCGCCTACAAGGTGCACACGCGGCGGAACCTCAGGTGGCGCTGCCCTGGATGGCCGCGACGGAAACCGCGGGTTGATCCGCACCGCCTAGCGGGTGTCCTTGTGCATCGACTCTCGGATGGCAGCTAGCCGCTCGGCTGCCGCCTTTTGCCGCGCCTCGTACTGCTCCTCGATGCTGCGTCCCTCTGGGCTTTCGGAGTCCAACTCTGCTGCGCCGACGGACGTTTCGTATCGGGCCTCGATCTTCTCACGGACCGAATTGAATGTCGGTACGCCCGACCCGGTGTCCGCGGCTCCCGAACTGGTCACAGCGCCAGGCTCAGCAGGGGGACGTTTCGGAGCGTCAGGCATCTGGACATGCTACCGCCCGGCGACCTGCTGTCACCTCGGCTAGCTGGGAAGCAGACCCCTGGCTGCGGATCGGCCCGCAGTGACATAGCGTGCTAAAGGTGGTGGATTTCGCGCTGCGATCCTGTGGATTGCGTGGGCATGCGACATTTGCCCCCGACGAGCCGGCGCTACGCGAACGCTTGAAGGCCGACACTCCGGCCGGCGAGGCATGGCGCTGTTTGCGGTGCGAAACCTTCGTTGTCGGCGCTCCCCGCCAAAGTGGTCCCGCGGACACGGCACCTGAGATCCCGCGGGGGCGGATGTTGCGGGATCGAACGTTGATGCGGGCGCTCGCGGTTGAACGCGCGATTCGGGGCGTCGTCTTTGTCTTGCTGGCGGTCGGCGTGCTCAAGGTCCGTGGCTCAAGGGCACGGTTGCAGCAAGCGTTCGAGCAAGATCTTCCCCTGATCCGGCCGTTGGCCAACCAGATCGGATGGAATCCCGACAACTCCAAAATCGTCCGCCACGTAGCGCACCTGTTCGCGCTGTCGTCGTCGACGTTTTTGTGGATCGCGCTCGGGTTCGCCGCCTACGCGGCGATCGAGTTTGTTGAAGCCGTCGGGCTGTGGCTGGTACGGCGGTGGGGCGAATACTTCGCGGTGATCGCAACCAGCGTATTCCTGCCGCTGGAAGTCTATGAGCTCACCGAAAAGGTCACGGCTGTCCGCATTATCGCGTTCCTGATCAACATCGTCGCGGTGGTGTGGCTGCTGTGGAGCAAACACCTCTTCGGCCTCAACGGCGGTGCGGAAGTCTATCGACAAGAGCACCGGGCAGAAAGCCTGTTGACCGTGGAACGCGCCGGTCTGCGCGAAACCGCCGGCAAAACAAGCGGCTAGCGGTCGGTAATCCGCTGGCGGTCTAAGTCGCGCACCATCTGCTGACCCGTGCGACCGACGTCACGGGCTACTTAGCCGCGGCGTGACGGTGCGGCGCCGGGCCGGGTGCCGCCGGCGGGGGTGGAGTCGACGGGGTAGGTAGCGGGATCCGTGCCACGTCGGCAGTACCGAGTTGGCCGGCCAGCCACGGCAACGCAGACGTGAACATCCGGTCCGCGAACGGCCAGTCGTGCTTGCCGGGCTGCACGATCACCGCGCAGTCGATGCCATTGGCGCGGCCGAGCGTGCACAGCGACTGCGCGGCTAGAGCCTGCTCGTTGGGGTGACCGGTGAGCAACCGGCCGGCGACTGTGCCGGCGTCGGCGACCGCCACGCTGCGATGCTGCGCCGGCTCGCCGTCCGAGTTGACCCCGAACCAGCCGGAAACCCCCGCATACGGACCATGTCTCTTGATGACGGTGGTCGGGTCGAACGCAGCCCACGCGGCGGCGTTCCCGCCGAACAGCCGGGCAATGGTCTGTGCCTTTGTCCCGGTGTTGGGACCCAGGTCTCCGGCGATGTCAACGAAAGCGCTGAACAGGTCGGGGTGCATGACCGTCAGATCAACAGCGCACGTCCCGCCCATCGAAAAACCGACGATGCCCCAATTCGACCTTTCCGGGCTGACCCCGAAGGTGGAAATCATGAAAGGCCGCAAGTCCTTGGTGAGATGGTCGGCGGCATTGCCGCGGCTGCCGTTCACGCATTCGGTGTCGTTATTGAACGCGCCCCCGGAGTCCGCGAACACGAACACCGGCGCGTTGCCCCCGTGTGCGGCGGCGAACTCGTCGATTGTCGCTACCGCATTGCCGGCCCGCAGCCAGTCGGCAGGCGTGTTGAACTCGCCGCCGATCATCATCACGGTGGGCAGCTGCGGCGGCGGAGTGCTGGCAAACCATGCCGGCGGCAGATACACCAGCTCCCCGCGGTGCTTGAAGTGTGACGCGTCGGCGGGGATGGTCACCGGCACCACGCTGCCGCGGGGCGGAAGCGCACGCTTCCCGGCCATCGCCGCCACCGTGGTTTTGTCGGTCTGGTCGGGCAAAGGACCAGCGGTGAGCTGGTTCCAGGCCGTCTGCACCGTCGGGAAGTACCCCACCCACCCGTTGAGTGCCAGCGCCGAGCACAGCAAGCACAGCGGTACGGCCACCATCGACGTCGTACGCCGCCACCAGCGGGCGCTGCGCCAGCCCAGCAGCAGGACCGCAGCCGCGGCGCCGGTCAACGCAATCCACAGCCACAGCGTGGGCGGCGCCGGCTCGTCGGCCAGCCCGTCGGTGTTGATGAACCAGTGTGTCCCAATTGCGACCACCATGCCGACGGCCGCAGCTACCGGCAGGCCCAGTACCCGCCAGCGGCGCGATCGCCACCCGGCCGCCAACACCAACACAACCGCCGTCAGCGCCTGGACCGTGATCGGCACCCACCCGTGCATTAGCGAGGTGTAGTGACCGACCAGCAGCGGCGCAGCGACAGTTGCGGAGGAAGCTGGCACACCATTCATTGTCATCCATTGTGATGCATGCGTGAACTCGTTCACGAGCGGTTCACCAACTGCCACCCACCGGCCACGTTGCTGGCGGGCATTCCATGTGCTAGCGCGGTTTGGCCAGCGGGAAGGGCAGGGTCTCGCGGATGCCGCGACCGGTGATGAGCATGACCACGCGGTCGACACCCATCCCGAGGCCGCCGGTGGGCGGCATCGCGTATTCCATCGCCTGCAGGAAGTCCTCGTCGAGTTCCATCGCCTCGGCGTCACCGCCAGCGGCGAGCAAGGATTGCTCCTGCAGGCGGCGGCGCTGCTCCACCGGGTCAGTGAGCTCGGTATAGGCAGTGCCGAGCTCGACGCCCCAGGCCACCAGATCCCAGCGTTCGGCCACTCCGCGTTTACTGCGGTGCGGCCGGGTCAGCGGCGACACCGAGACCGGAAAGTCGATGTAGAAGGTGGGATGCTCGGTGCGGGACTCGACCAGATGCTCGTAGAGCTCGAGCACCACCGCGCCGGCGTCCCAGCGACGCAGGTAAGGGACGTCGGCGGCGTCGGCCAGCTTGCGCAGCGTCGCCAAGTCGGTGTCGCCATCGATGTATTCACCAAGTGCCTCGGACACCGCGTCGTGCACCGTCTTCACCGGCCAAACACCGGAGATGTCGATCGGTTTGACGCCCTCACCCGTCGGTTCGTCTGAGGGACGCAGCACGACCTGCTTGCCGTGCGCCGCCTCGGCGGCGTTTTGGATCAATTCTCGACAGCCGTCCATCCAGGTCCGATAGTCGGCGTGCGCCTGGTAGGCCTCCAGCAGCGTGAACTCCGGGTTGTGGCTGGAGTCGACGCCTTCATTGCGAAACGCCCGGCCCAGTTCGAATACCCGCTCCACGCCGCCGACGCAGAGCCGCTTCAGGTACAGCTCCGGCGCGATGCGCAGGTACAGATCCATGTCGTAGCTGTTGATGTGAGTGATGAACGGGCGAGCGCTGGCACCGCCGTGGATCTGCTGCAGGACCGGCGTCTCGACTTCGACAAAGCCCTTGGCGAACAGCGTCTCCCGCAGCGAACGCAACACCTTGCTGCGCACCGTGATCAGTTCACGTGATTCGGTGTTCACCGCCAGGTCGAGGTAGCGGGCCCGCACCCGAGCCTCGGCGTCGGTGAGTCCCTTCCACTTGTTGGGAAGCGGACGCAGGCACTTGCCGATCAGCCGCCATCGGCGAACCAGCAGCGAGCGCGTCCCGTTTTTGCTGAACCCCATGTGCCCGGTCACTTCCACCAGATCGCCCAGATCGATGGCGTGAGTGAAATCGGCGGTGCAACCCTCTTCAAGCTGCGAATTGTCCAGCAGCACCTGCATTTCCGCCGACCAATCGCGTATCTGGGCGAACAGCACGCCGCCGAAGTCGCGGATGCGCAGCACGCGACCGGACACCGAAACGCTCGCCTGGTCGTCGGCCGCCAACGCGCTGGCGACGCTGTGGCTGGGTGGACGGCCTATCGGGTAAGCGTCAACACCGTTGGCTTGCAGGGCCTTCAGCTTGGCCAGCCGTACCCGCACCTGTTCGGGCAGCCGCCGATGCGACTCATCCCACTCAGAGGTCTCCGCGGGCTGGAGATTACTCAGATCGGGCGCGGTGCCGTCGTGGTGCAAGAGCCCGGTCGCCACCAGCGTCGGCGGCACCGACGGATGGTGACCGGTGTGCTGCTTGGTGCGGCGACTGAAGGGGAACACCAGAAAGCCCTCGGCGAGGGCAGAAGCGACACCGACCCGCGGGATCATCCGGGCGTCCTCGTAGCAGGCGTACCGCGGCACCCATTCCGGTTGATACTTCGCGTTCGAACGATACAGCGTCTCCAGCTGCCACCAGCGGGAGAAGAACACCAGCAGCCCGCGCCACAATCGTGCGATCGGGCCGGCACCGAGCTGCGCGCCCTGGGCAAACGCGGAGCGAAACATCGCGAAGTTCAGTGAAATGCGGGAAATGCCAAGGCGTTCGCCATGCAAGGCCAGTTCACTGACCATGAGCTCGATGGTGCCGTTAGGGGATTGAGGCGACCGGCGCATCAGATCCAGCGATACGCCGTTGTGCCCCCACGGCACCAGCGAGAGCATTGCCACCACCTCGTGGTCGGGGCGCAGGGCCTCCACCAGCAGGCAGTCGCCGTCAGCGGGGTCACCGAGCCGGCCGAGGGCCATCGAGAACCCGCGCTCGGTTTCGGTGTCCCGCCAGGCGTCGGCGCGGGAGATCACCTGTGCCATCTCGTCGGCGGGAATTTCCAGGTGCCGGCGGATGCGCACGGTCAACCCGGCGCGGCGCGCCCGGGTGACCGCCTGGCGCACGCCGCGCATGTCCGGGCCGGACAGTTTGAAATCGGCGGTATGCAAAACGGCTTCGTCGCCGAGCTCCAGGGCGTTCAAGCCCGCCCGTCGAAATGCTTGTGCCCCTTGCGAACTGGCGCCCATGACACCGGCTGTCCAACCGTAGGACTGGCCCAGCCGCAACCACGCGTCGATGGCTTTCGGCCACGCCGTGGGGTCGCCTATCGGGTCGCCGCTGGCAAGGCACACCCCGACCTCGACCCGGTAGGTGATGGCGGCGCGGCCGTTGGGCGCGAACACCACCGACTTGTCGCGGCGGGTGGCGAAGTAGCCGAGAGAGTCGTTTTTCCCGTACAACTCGAGCAGACCGCGGATGGCGGATTCGTCCTCTCCGGTCAGCGCGTTCTCGGCGCGCTGGGATTGGAACAGCACAATCGCCGCGGCCATCAGCGCCAGTGCGCCGAGCAGGCCGAAGAGGTCGTTGAGGATGACATGCGGGCGGCCCTGGAACAGATCGGGGTCGGCCAGCGCGAAGCCGACGACTCGGTTCGCCACGTAGGGCAACCGATCCTGCCGCGCCAGCGACCCTGGGAACAGCTCGACCAGTCCCCAAGACAGCAGAATCCCGATCGCCCATCCGGCAAGCAGCACGCCGGCCGACTTGTAAAGCGCGCCGTGGCGAACCTTGGCCCAAAATTCTCGGTAGGCCAACACGAGGAGGGCGACCGCGGCCACGTGCAGCGTGAAGCCGAAACTTTCCCCGAAAGTCTGCAGCGGCGTGTTCCCACCCGCTACCAGATCTGCGACGTTCAACGCGGCGGCAATGAGCAGGTTGCCGACCAATACCCACCAGGCGATGCGCTTGCGTGCGGTCAGCGCGCCGGCCAGCAAGGCCAGGATGAACGACCACGCGAAACTAGTGTCGGGAAAGTTGAAGACGTAGTCGTTGATGAATTCCCGGGGAACTTTGATAACCCATCTGACCAGCGGCGACACGCTCGCCACCAGCGACAGGGTGGCGATCACGCCGACAGTCCAGCCGGCGGCCGCCGGAACCCAGTGGTACCGGGAGGTCGGCCGGCTCGTGGTTAGGGTCACAGACCGCGAGGATATTCGCTTCAGCTGGGACACGCGTGAGGCCACATCGCAACCACCGCGTCTAGCTGCCGGTCAGCACGTCATGACTGCTAAACTGGCCCGTGCGACCGTCCCGGCGAAGGCTGGGAACAGCAAGTGGAGTCCCACTCCCACCGCTGGCCGCGGGAATTCTCCAAGGCTCAGCGGTCCGGTCACAGGCATCGTGCCTGTCCTGCGCACGCCGCAGGCGGCTCAGTCCGCGACCGGTCGGCACTAGGGCCCTGCTGCAGCAGGGCCTTTTTGCTGATGGCGGGGCCATCCACCTGCTGCATCCCACAGAACCGGGCCCCGGTCGCGAACGAGGAGACATCCAAGGGAGGCCACATCAGCACTGAGACCCGCGTCAACGAACGCATCCGCGTACCTGAAGTCCGATTGATCGGACCGGGAGGTGAGCAGGTAGGCATCGTGCGGATCGAAGACGCACTCCGCGTCGCCGCGGACGCCGATCTCGACCTTGTCGAAGTCGCCCCGAACGCCAGACCACCGGTCTGCAAGATCATGGACTACGGCAAGTTCAAATACGAGGCGGCGCAGAAGGCGCGCGAGTCTCGCAGAAACCAGCAGCAGACCGTCGTCAAGGAACAGAAGCTGCGACCCAAGATCGACCCCCACGACTACGAGACCAAGAAGGGTCACGTCATCCGCTTTTTGGAGGCGGGGTCGAAGGTCAAGGTCACCATCATGTTCCGCGGACGCGAGCAGTCCCGGCCCGAACTGGGCTATCGACTGTTGCAGCGCCTGGGCGCCGACGTCGCCGACTACGGCTTCGTCGAGACGGCCGCGAAACAGGACGGACGCAATATGACGATGGTGCTGGCGCCGCACCGCGGCGCGAAGACTCGGGCCAGGGCGGCGCGACAAGCCGTCGCACCCATACCCGAGCCCGCACCCAACAGCGATACCGAACCATCGAACTGACCAGAACTGAGGACACATGCCCAAAGCCAAGACCCACAGTGGGGCTGCAAAACGATTCCGCCGCACCGGAACCGGCAAAATTGTGCGCCAGCATGCCAACCGGCGGCATTTGTTCGAGCACAAGCCCACTACGAGGACCCGACGGCTGGAGGGCCGCACCGCGGTGTCGGCGAACGACACCAAGCGGGTCAAGTCGATGTTGAACGGCTGACGACGCCGACTAAGTACGTCCGAACGAGGATAGGAATACCCAATGGCACGCGTGAAGCGGGCTGTCAACGCCCACAAGAAGCGGCGCACCGTCCTGAAGGCCTCGCGAGGCTATCGCGGACAGCGGTCTCGGCTTTACCGCAAAGCCAAAGAGCAGCAATTGCATTCGCTGAACTACGCGTTCCGCGACCGTCGGGCACGCAAGGGCGAGTTTCGCAAGCTGTGGATCTCACGGATCAACGCGGCAGCGCGCGCTAACGACATCACCTACAACCGGCTCATTCAAGGCCTCAAAGCCGCCGGCGTCGAGGTAGACCGCAAGAACCTCGCCGACATCGCAGTGAGCGATCCGGCGGCGTTCACCGCACTGGTCGATGTGGCTCGGTCGGCACTGCCCGACAACGTCAACGCGCCTTCGGGAGAAGCTGCCTGACACCAGGCTCGCGGCCGGTGCTCACCGAACGCTCGGCCCGGGTGGTCGCGGCAGTCAAACTCCACCGCCCTGTGCGGCGGCGCAGCGCGCAGCGGTTTCTCGCCGAAGGCCCCAACCTGGTCGAGGCGGCATCCAGGCGCGGTCTGGTGCGGGAGATCTTCGTCACCGAATCCGCGGCGCATCGGCACGCCCAGCTGTTGGGCGCCCAGGACGTTCCGGTTCACCTGGTGAACGAGCGTGCCGCCAAAGCACTTTCGCAGACGGTGACCCCGGCGGGCTTGGTCGCGGTGTGCGAGCTTCCCGCCACCGGCCTGGAAGATGTGCTGGCCGGCAACCCGGCGCTGATCGCGGCCGCCGTCGAGATCAGCGAGCCCGGCAACGCCGGCACGTTGATCCGCATCGCCGACGCCATGGGTGCCGCGGCGGTGATTCTGTTGGGGCACAGCGTCGATCCGTACAACGGCAAGTGCCTACGCGCCTCGGCGGGCAGCATCTTCGCGATCCCGATCGTCATCGCGCCGGATACCCGGGCGGCTGTCGAGGCGATGCACAACGCGGGTCTGCAGGTGCTGGCCACCACAGTGGACGGGCAGACCAGCCTCGGCGATGCCGAACCGCTGCTGGGTCAGCCGACGGCGTGGCTGTTCGGTCCCGAGTCCCATGGTCTGCCTGACGAGATTGCGCAGTTGGCCGACCACCGGGTTCGCATCCCGATGTCGGGCAGCGCGGAAAGCCTCAATATCGCTGCCGCAGCGGCGATTTGCCTGTACCAAAGCTCGCGAGCGCTGCGATCCGTTCGCTGACCGCAATTGTCAGGCCGCCGTGCCGCGGCCCCAGGCAGGGCGCCGGCCGGCCAGCGCAAACGTGGTGTGCATTAACGATCCGGCGCGCTCGATGATCGTTTTGCGCGGCGGGAAGTAATGCATCGGCAGGCCGCGGCGATCCCGCGGTGGCGCCATGAATCCCGGCGCCTCGACCAGGGGCGCATCGGCCCGGATTCGTCCCTGGGCGCGGCGGTAGGCGGCCAGCGCCCGCGGGTGCAGCCGGATCTCGTCGGGCACGGCCACGAACGCCAGCTCAACGAATTTTCCGAACAGCCGCAGCAGCACCTCGTCACCCGGTGTCCAGCGCATTCCGGCTTTCTCCCGGACCGGCGGATCGAACAGCCCGGCAGCGATCCAACGCTGGCTGGCCATCCACGGCTTGAACAGCTGATCCCATAGCGGGGTGGGCATCAGCACAAACTTCGGCTTGGGGATCCGCATCCGGAAGATGTCCAGGGTGGCCTGGTTGAGCTCCAACCGCTCCCGGCACACCCGCTCCCAGTACTGCTGGAACTCCTCCCAGGACTTGGGCACCGGCCGCATGCTCATCCCATACATCCGGTACCACTGCACATGCTCGTCGAACAGCTGACGCTTCTCGGCCTCGGTCAAGCCGCCGCAGAAATACTCCGCGACCTTGATCACCAGCATGAAGAACGTGGCGTGCGCCCAGTAGAAGGTCTCCGGGTCCAGCGCGTGGTAACGCCGACCGGCGGCGTCAAGTCCTTTGATGGTGCGGTGGAAGTTCTTGATCTGCTCGCCGGTTCGCGCCGCCCTGTCACCGTCGTAGACCACACCCATGATCGGATACACCGAACGGGCCACCCGTTGTAGCGGCTCGCGCAGCAGGATCGAGTGCTGCTCGACCCCGGCACCGAGCTCGGGATACATGGTTTGTATCGCGCCGATCCATACCCCCATCATTCCGGTGCGCAGGTCACCGAAGTACTTCCACGTCAGCGAGTCCGGGCCGAGCGGCGCTGGCGCAGAATCCCCTGCTGGGCCAGCCTCGCGGCGGCGGGGCAGGGGTTTGGCGGACGTCGTCGATGTCGCGTTCATCACGGCCTCCTAGCCCCGGCGACGATGCGGGCCGTGTTGCGGCCCGAGGAGGAGCCGAGCAATGTGTCGGGTCCGATACGACAAACGATAATGTTGACAACGCATGTTGTCTACGATTTCGCGGGCGTGCCGCCGGACTGTGTCGCCGAGTGCCGGGACCGCCATGCGCGGGCCTCTGACCGGCCGTTTTGCCTGTGTCGGTGGTGGAGATCATGGTGCGCTTCATTGCCGGTCGCGCTGGTCACCACCTATCCTCGACAAAGTGGAACTCGGGCCCAATCCGGCGTCCGGCGAGCCCGAGCAAGCGGCGACCACGCCGGCTCCGTCTGACTCAAAACGCCGTTCTCCGGCGCAGTGGCTGCGTCGCACCAACGAAAGCCCGGGAGTTGTCCAAATGATCCGCCGTGCGCGGCGAGTGTTGCCCGGCGATCCCGACTTCGGTGACCCGCTTTCGACGGCGGGTGAGGGCGGTCCCCGCGCGGCGGCGCGCGCAGCAGGGCGGGTATTCGGGGACCGCGATGCGGCGTCCCGCGAGGTTGGCCTGGGCGCGCTGCAGCTGTGGCAGGCGTTGACCGAGGCCGTCTCCCGGCGCCCGGCCAATCCCGAGGTGACGTTGGTGTTCACCGACCTGGTCGGGTTCTCCGAATGGTCGCTGAAAGCCGGCGACGACGCGGCACTGAAATTGCTGCGACGCGCGGCGAGGGCCGTCGAAACACCGCTGCTGGATGCCGGAGGGCGCATCGTCAAACGGCTAGGCGACGGGATCATGGCGGTGTTTGACAACCCAGTGGCGGCCGTGGAGGCATCCTGCCAGGCCGAGAAAGCACTCAGATCTGTTGAAGTTAACGGCTATACACCACGGATGCGGGTGGGGATCCACACCGGTCATCCACGGCGGGTGGCCGCCGACTGGCTGGGCGTTGACGTCAACATCGCCGCCCGGGTGATGGAGCGCGCCACCAAAGGTGGCATCATGGTTTCGGGTCCGGCACTCGACCGGATTCCGCAAGCCGAGCTGGACGGCCTGGGTGTCGTGGCCAAACGCGCCCATAGACCGCTGTTTGGTGGCAAGCCCAGTGGCGTTCCCGCCGACATGGCCATCTACCGCCTCGAAACTCGTAGGGAAGTTACAGGTGCCGATGCAGACGGAGACGCCGATCCGCAGGCATAGTGGATGGCGATGATTTTTCCGATGTTGTCTAGGTTGGCGCGGGTTCGGATCACGCTGAGTTACGCGGCCGCGTTGGTAGCGGTCAGTATCGCACTTGTGATCCTCGGCCCGCGCGTGCAGCAGCAAGTGATCCTGCACGTCAGTACGAACCTGCATAACTTGGCGCGCGGGAAGATCGGAACGCTTTTCGGCAGCGCGTTCGTGATCGACGCCTGCCCCATGTATGTCTGGCTGCCGGGCCTAGTGTGTCTGCTCGCGCTGGCCGAACTGTTCTGGCACGGTGGCCGGATGACGCTCGCGTTCCTGCTCGGCCATGTTGGCGCGACGCTGGTGGTGGCGGTCGGCCTGATCGCAGCCGTGGAGATGGGCTGGCTGCCGTTGTCGATCAGCCGGTCCAGTGACGTCGGAATGAGCTACGGCGCCGTGGCGGTGCTGGGTGCCCTGACAACCGCGATCCCGTTGCGCTGGCGGCCCGCGTGGATCGGCTGGTGGCTGGCGGTTGGCGTGGCGGGCGCCGCCCTTGGCGGCGAATTCACCGATGCGGGACACACCGTCGCGTTGGTGATAGGCATGATGGTCGCCACGCGGTTCGGCAGGCCGGGGCACTGGACGCCGGTGCGGTATGCGTTGCTGACGGTGGGCGCGTCCTTCGGCTTCCTGCTGCTGGCTCACACCGCGGTGACCGCAACCAGCGGGCTGGTCTTCGGCGCACTGAGCGCGCTGGCCCTCGACCGGATTGCGCGTTGGCGGCTGACTCGCAGGTCCCTGGAAATGGCCGCGATGGCCATCCGGGAGCCGGTCACGCAGAGCTGACCGGTAGGCGATCGCGAGCGCAGCGAAGCTGGGCGCGGCGGGTCGCCTACCAAGAGCTCGTAGTTCCGCCAGCTCACCGGGCCGAAACGGACGGAAGGCGGCCTGTGCCGATCACCTATGATCAGCACTTGCGTCCCGCAAGCAGGAGCGCCTGCTCGTCGCGCCGCGCAGCGCCGGGACGCACCAGCCAGCAAGGAGTCTCGCCGCGTGGGTGATCAACCCGTCGATCCGTCCATCGTGTCGTCGGAGGCACTGACCAAAGCGGTCAACGCCGCCCGGCAAGCCTTCGCGCTGGCGGCCGATCTCGACGCGCTGGCGCGCGCCAAGACCGAGCACCTCGGCGATCGCTCACCGCTGGCGCTGGCGCGCCAAGCATTGGCCGCCCTGCCGGAGGAGGACCGCGCCGATGCCGGCCGGCGTGTCAACGCCGCTCGCGCCGACGCGCAGCGCAACTACGACGAGCGATTGGCCACGCTACGAGCCGAGCGCGACGCGGCCGTCTTGGTCGCCGAGCGCATCGATGTGACCTTGCCGTCGACCCGCCAACCGCCCGGCGCGCGGCATCCCGTGACGATCCTGGGCGAACACATCGCCGACACGTTCATCGCGATGGGATGGGAACTCGTCGAGGGACCGGAGGTCGAGAGCGAGCAGTTCAACTTCGACGCCTTGAACTTTCCACCCGATCACCCCGCGCGCAGCGAGCAGGACACCTTCTATATCGCGCCGGAAGGTTCTCGCCAGGTACTGCGGACGCACACCTCGCCGGTGCAGGTGCGCACGCTGCTCGAACGCGACCTGCCGGTGTACGTGATGTCGATTGGCCGTACGTTCCGCACCGACGAGCTCGACGCCACCCACACGCCGGTGTTCCACCAAATCGAGGGTCTGGCGGTGGACCGGGGGCTTTCGATGGCGCATCTGCGTGGGACGTTGGATGCATTCGCTCGCGCCGAGTTCGGGTCCGAGGCGCGCACCCGAATGCGCCCGCACTTCTTCCCGTTCACCGAGCCCTCCGGCGAGGTAGACGTGTGGTTCGCGAACAAGAAGGGGGGCCCCGGCTGGGTGGAGTGGGGCGGCTGCGGGATGGTCAACCCGAACGTCTTGCGTGCCGTCGGCATCGATCCCGACGTGTACACCGGCTTCGCGTTCGGCATCGGCCTGGAACGCACGCTGCAGTTCCGCAACGGCATCCCCGATATGCGCGACATGGTTGAGGGCGACGTGCGGTTCTCGTTGCCGTTCGGGGTGGGGGCCTGATGCGGGTCCCCCACAGCTGGCTGCGTGAAGTCGTCGCGGTCGGCGCCCCCGGCTGGGACGTGCCCGCCGACGAGCTCGAGCAAACCCTGCTGCGTATCGGCCACGAGGTCGAAGAAGTGGTCCCGCTCGGCCCTGTCACCGGGCCGCTGAGGGTCGGGCGGGTAGCCGCGATCGAAGAGCTGACCGGGTTCAAGAAACCGATCCGCGCCTGCCTGGTCGATGTCGGAGAGGGCCAGCTACGCGAAATTGTCTGCGGCGCAGCGAATTTCGCAGTCGACGATCTGGTGGTGGTCGCGCTACCTGGCACCACGTTGCCGGGTGGCTTCATTATCAGCGCCCGCAAGGCCTATGGGCGCAACTCTGACGGCATGATCTGCTCGGCGGCCGAATTAGGTTTGGGCGCAGACCATTCCGGCATTCTTGTGCTGCCGGCGGGCACTGCCGAACCCGGGGCTGACGCCACCGAGGTGCTCGGTTTCGACGATGTGGTGTTCCACCTGGCCATCACCCCCGACCGCGGCTACTGCATGTCGGTGCGCGGGCTGGCCCGCGAGATCGCCTGCGCCTACGACCTGGACTTCGTCGACCCCGCCGATGTCGCGCCGTTGCCGGTCGAAGGCGAAGCCTGGCCGCTCACCGTCCAACCCGGAACCGGGGTGCGCCGATTTGCGCTGCGCCCGGTCACCGGCATCGACCCGAGCGCGGTATCGCCGTGGTGGCTGCAGCGCCGGTTACTGCTTGCGGGTATCCGGGCGATTTCGCCGGCCGTCGACGCCACCAACTACGTGATGCTGGAGTTGGGCCACCCGATGCACGCCCACGACCGCAACCGGATCACCGGTGGCATGGGCGTACGGTTCGCGCGACCGGGCGAAACGATGACCACCCTCGACGACGTCGAGCGCCGCCTCGAGCCCTCCGACGTGCTGATCGTCGACGACGTCGCCACCGCCGCGATCGGCGGAGTGATGGGATCGAGCAGCACCGAAACACACGACGGCTCCACCGATGTGCTCTTGGAGGCGGCGGTATGGGATCCGGCCGCCGTGTCGCGCACCCAGCGGCGACTGCACTTGGGCAGCGAGGCCGCCCGCCGCTACGAGCGCGGCGTCGACCCGGCAATCTCGGTGGCCGCGCTGGATCGCTGCGCAGCGCTGTTGGCTGAGATCACCGGCGGCACCGTGTCACCGACGCTGACTGATTGGCGGGGCGACCCGCCGCGCCACGACTGGTCGCTGCCGCCCATCCGGATGGCCACTGACCTGCCCGACCGCACCGCCGGCGTCGGATACCCGCCGGGCACGACCGTGCGGCGGCTGACCCAGATCGGCGCCGGGGTGACTGCCGACGGCGACGTGCTGACCGTGACGCCGCCGAGTTGGCGGCCCGATCTGGTGCAGCCCGCTGATTTGGTCGAGGAAGTGTTGCGGCTGGAAGGCTTCGCGGTGATCCCGTCGGTGTTGCCGGCGGCGCCCGCCGGCCGAGGTCTGACCCCCAAGCAAAAGCGCCGCCGCGCGATCGGCAAGTCCCTCGCGTTATCCGGTTACGTCGAAGTCCTGCCGACACCGTTTCTGCCCGCGGGCGTGTTCGACCGGTGGGGGTTGCCCGCCGACGATCCGCGCCGCGCCACCACACAGGTGCTCAACCCGCTGGAGGCCGATCGCCCGCATCTGGCCACCACGCTGCTTCCCGGGCTGCTAGAAGCACTGGCGCGCAACGTCTCTCGAGGCATCGTCGACGTCGCGCTGTTCGCCATCGCGCAGGTGGTCCATCCGACTTTCCAGAGCCGAAGCATAGGCCTCATCCCGGTGGACCGCCGCCCCACCGACGACGAAATCGCCCGGCTCGACGCGTCACTGCCGCGCCAACCACAGCACGTCGCGGTGGTGCTGACAGGACTTCGGGAACCGCGCGGCCCCTGGGGCGCCGGGCGGCGGGCCGAAGCCGCCGACGCGTTCGAGGCGGTTCGGATCATCGCCCGCGCCTGCGGCGTCGACGTTTCCCTGCGTG
>NZ_CAXUCH010000062.1:0-1739 GCF_964249325.1 uncultured Mycobacterium sp.
GGCTTCCCATAGCGATGGTCTGCGCACGGGTGCCGGCGGCACCGAGGGCGGCCCCGCCCGCCGCGGCGTGCTGGGCGGCCAGCCCAGCCAAGTTCGTGTTCTGCGGCGCCGGCAGCCACGGCGCAACCTTCGCGGTGATTGCCGCCGACGTCGCGGCATAGGTGTACATCGCCACGGCGTCTTGGGCCCACTTCTCCATGTAGTGGGCCTCGGTGGCCATGATCGCCAGGGTGTTTGCCCGAAGAAGTTCGTCGCCACCAGCGCCATCAACAGGGCACGGTTTGCGGCGATCACCGGTGGGGGCACTGTGGCCATAAACGCCCCCTCAAAGGCGGACGCGGCGGCCTGAGCCTGGCCGGCTGTCTGCGCGGCCTGCGCCGCAGTGGCGTGCATCCAGCCGACGTAGGTGGAAGCCGCGGCCGCCATCGCCACCGACGACGGGCCCAGCCACGGCCCGCCGGTAAGCCCCAAGACCACCGACCGATACGAGCTGGCCGCCGACTCCAACTCGGCGGCTAACCCATTCCAGTCGGCCGCGGCGGCCAGCATCGACCCCGGACCCGGCCCGGCATAGATCCGCGCGGAGTTGATCTCCGGGGGAATCATCATCCAATCCATCGCCAAACCGCTTCCTTCAGCTGGTTGCGATCGCGTTGGCAGCCTCGGTGACTGCATACGAGCTGGCGCTGGCTCCCAAGGTGGTGACAAACATCTGGTGAATCGCCGCTGCCTGGGCGCTGACCGCCTGATACATCGCGGCCTGCGTGGCAAACTGCACCGCGTTCAGCGCCGATACCTCGTCGGCAGCCGCGGGCACCACCCCGGTGGTCGGGCCCGCCGCAGCCGCATTGCCCGCCGCCATCGCAGAACCGACACCCTGCAAATCAAGTGCTGCCGCCGCAATCATTTCCGGGTGTGTAGTCACAAATGACATGTGCTTTCCTCCTGATAGACGCCCTCACGGCGACATTCATTGGGACGTACGAGCCGAGCCCGGCCGCGGTATGCGTGACCGGGCCAGCTCGCAATCGCCAAGGCAGACGCTTGCGTCCCGTAACTCCGGGGAGTCGTCCCCGGCTTGTCCGACAGGTCATGGACCTGCGCTGCCATGGCGTTCGCCATCTGATACATGACGGTGTGCGCAGCAAATTGCGCCCCCGTCAACCGGCACCTCATCGGCCGCCGCACGAATGGCCCCAGTCGTCTGGACTGCCGCAGTCGAATTCCAGATAGCAATCAAGTATGGGAAGCCCGCAAATTACTTGTAGGAATCGACTGGCGATGTATCTCGACGGTCCAAAACGACACTTGTTCACTCCTTCAAAAGATCAACAGCAATCGGCATTACTGAGTGGTTGCTGTTATGCAGGGTTCTATTTGGAATCGCAGCTTCAGTCGGCTGCGCCAGCACGGCGAGTCGAAATCGGCTGAGCCGGCCGCGGCATCGCAAGTCTGACGGGCCGGATACTGCTTGATAATCGCAGATACAGGCAACATCTGATCGCCACCCGGAGCATCAACCGCCCAACGGCAGCGGTCACCGATACGGCCGTTGCGATGTTCGTGGCTCACATCCGCCTCCAGTCACTAGGCACCAGTTAAGGCTGCTGGGCGAAATGCTAGATCTCGAAATCCTGGAATGTCAACACCGGATATAGCGACCGTAAATGCGCGTATACGACCAGCGGACTTAGCGCTACTAGCAAACTTACTAGCAAAATTAAATATCGGTTGGAAAC
>NZ_CAXUCH010000062.1:1749-11476 GCF_964249325.1 uncultured Mycobacterium sp.
GTTGGAAACTGTGTAACTTACCGGCCCATTATTGTGTACTTCCTGAATCGGTTAAATACAGTAATCGTTTCCGACAAATAACCGTTCCGGAACCAGTGGGTATGAGATTGCGGGTCTGGCACGCGAGCACGACGACCAGCTCACCGCGGGACTCGACCCTGAAAAATGCTGCGCATTTCGCGGGCTCCTTTCGGCGGTAGCCCAGCAGCTGGGCCTTACGCCGCATACCCGCCCGGTTACCACGCTCTGGATAGATGGGTGGCTCACCCACTTCGGTAATCCCTCCCGCCGGCGTGGAACGGTTACTGGCGTAACGCAACTCCTTGCGGCAGCTTCCCATTCGCTGACCTGTTGACCGTTGAGGTACTTGCGAAAAGCTTGCAAGGGCATGAGTTCATGGCTAGTTCGGTGTCGAGGGGTTCTAAGCTGCTGACACCAGCTCAAGGGAGCATAAAGTCCCGTGCACAACACGTAGTCGTGTTGCCAGGCGGGCCGAAGATAGGTAGTGCACTACTCGTGTACGTGCCGGCATTAAAGGCGGAACCTGACTCCGAGGGAAATGGGAGGGGATGGTTCCACAATGGCTGAATCTTCTCTAGTGCAGACCGATGGCGTGGGTTTTCGTCTGGCCGAACTCGGCCATCTCGCCGCCACTCTGTTCGCCGATCAGATGGCAACGATGGAATTGACTCTGACACAGGCAGGCATCTTGCGCGCCATCGCCGCAATGCCGGGCCGCAGTCAGCACGCCCTTAGGGCCTACCTCGGCGTGTTGCCCGGTCGTCTCGTCGCCTACGTCGACGAGCTGGAGGAGCGCGGGTACGTCGAGCGTCGCCGCAACCCCGGTGACCGCCGCCTGCACGCCCTCTACCTCACCGATGCGGGAAAGAAGCTGATGCGCAAGCTTTCCGGTCTTACGCGTCAGCACGAAAGCCAGCTCACCGCCGGCCTTGGCGCCGAAGAGCGCGGCATGCTGCGGGGCCTCCTAGTTACGGTGGCTCGACAACGAGGTCTGACCCCGGACGCCCACAATGGTTATCGCGTCCTGGCGGTACTTACTCCAGCCGGGTGATCCGACCACCGCGATCTGTCGGCGCCCTCGACCCAGTGGTGCCTGCCCTGGCACCGCGCCCTGGTTGTCGACCGCAACGGTGCGCGAGGCTGGCTGTGCTACTGGCGAAGTCGGGTAGCGCACTACTCGCGAGACGGCGCCGGTTTCGCCGAAGGATGCCGTTATGACTAGGACCGCAGACGCGTCGCTTACGGTTACCGAGCACTCTAAAAGCTTCGGCGTTGCCCGATCGATATACGGCTGGTCCAAGTCGTCCTTCAGGAGAAAGCTAAGCCGTGCACGGCGGTCAGGCCGTCCGACGCCGGTTTCTATGAGACTCGCCATCACGTCTGGCGGCCGCACACGGCTTGATGCCCAAGCCAAGTCGCAGGCCGGCGGAAAGCGAACGGCGACTGTCTACCAGTTGACCGATCGTCTGCATGATGGGCACACAGTGCAAGTGTCGGAAGACGACATCGTGACAACGTTGTCTGCGTGGTTGGCTGAGCTTGGCGCCAGCAGCCCATTAGTAGAAGCCCTGGCACAAGCGCTACGCGTAGGTGATTGGCCGAAGACACACGTCCTAAGCGATTGTTTGTCGGTGGAAATAACTGTGGTCGCATGAGTTAACGGCCCCTGCCCCGGCCATGGCAGTCCGACGTAACTAGCGCACCTGTGCGCGTCCGCGCTGCAGCACGGCTTCCCGGTTGGCGGCGATGTCCTCGCCGCTCGTCCGGAATTCCCGTGCCGCCGCCGCTTCCAGCCACAGTCCTGCGCTGGTCTGCGATTCGTCGATGCGGTGATACGACGCCAGCAATGCCCGCACGGCCGGCTGGTTGTTGCCGACGATCGATGCCGCGACCTCCCGCGCAGTGGGCAGCAGCCGCTCGTGCGGCACCACCTCGGTGACCAGACCGGCCCGCAGCGCGTCCTCGGCGGACAGGTAGTCGCCGGTGAGGCTCATCCGACGTGCAAGCCCGACGCCCACTTTCTGCGGAAGCCGCACGCTCAGCCCCCACGTCGGAAGCAGCCCCACTCGGGCATGGGTGTCGGCGAATCGCGCGCGCTCGGAGGCGATCAGGATGTCGCAGTACAGCGCCAATTCCAGCCCGCCGGTGACGGCGGCGCCGTTGATCGCGCCGATTACCGGCTTGGTCATCGGCGGCCATCGGGGCGAGATGTCCGGCAGGGCCGACTGGCCGCCGAGCTCTTTGAGGTCCAGCCCCGCACAGAACACCGGGTCGGCGCCGGTGAGGATGACGACGTCGACGTCGTCGTCGGACTCCGCCTCTGCCAACGCCGCGAAGAACCTGTCCCGCAGCGCCGCCGAGAGCGCATTGCGTGATTCGGGCCGGTTGAGGGTCAGCGTGCGGATTCGTGCATCGGTGTCGATCAACAGGATGTCTGTCATGAGACATCACCGTAGCCAGTCGCGGGCGCACCTATCGTTGAGGCATGTGCCGGAACATCACCGAACTGCGCGGCCTCGAGCCGCCGGCCACAGCCGTGGAAATCGAAGCGGCCGCGCGCCAATACGTGCGCAAGGTCAGCGGCATCACCCGCCCGTCACCGCCCAACGCCGAGGCGTTCGAGGCTGCGGTCGCCGAGGTCGCCGCGGCCACGACCCGCTTGTTGGGCGCTCTACTGCCGCGGCGCCAGCCCCCCAAGACCATCCCGCCGCTGCGCAGGCCGGCAATCGCAGCCCGGATCGCGGCGCGATGACCCAGATTGCGACCGTGCCCGCGCTCAAAGAATGGAGCGCGGTGGTGCACGCGCTGCTCGACGGTCGCCAAACTGTGCTGCTGCGTAAAGGCGGCATTCACGAAAAGCGCTTTGACGTAGCGGCCCGGGACTTTTTGCTGTTCCCGACCGTCGCGCACAGCCACGCCGAGCGTGTCCGGCCCGAACATCAAGATCTGCTTTCGCCTGCAGCTGCCGACAGCACCGATGACCACGTCGTGGTGCGGGCCGCAGCGAAAGTAGTTGCCGCGCTGCAGGTTAACCGCCCAGACAACATCGACGCCATCGCCGACCTGCACATCTGGACGGCCGAATCGGTGCGCGCGGATCGCCTCGACTTCCGGCCCAAGCACCGGCTCGCGGTGCTGGTGGTTTCGGCCACGCCGTTGGCCGAGCCGGTGTCGCTGCTGCGCGCACCCGAGTACGCGGGCTGCAGCAGCTGGGTGCAGCTGCCGGTGACGCCGAGGCTGGCCGGCCCGGTGCACGACGACGCCGCGCTAGACGAGATTGCCGCCCGCGTCCGCGATGCCGTCGGCTGAGTCCGCCGGCTAGGAGACCGGAAGCACGAGCCGGGAGAGGCCGTAGTGCACCGTGTGGGTGGCGTGCTTCAGTTGCCGGCCGGTCAGCGGCGGCTCGCCCGTGCCGAGGTTGCGTGCGTAGCGGGGATGGCAGCCGCCGGCCACCAGCACGCGGATGCGTGAGCCCGCGCAGAATCGGTGCGCAATGGGGTCCAGTTCGATGCGGACCGTGTCGCCTCCGTCGGTCAGTCGCCGGTAGCCGTCGCTGACGTTGACCGACCGGCCCCGGGCGTCGACCTGGCTGACCCGCACAAAAAGGTCGACGTGCGGATTGTCTGAGGTATGCCCCAACTCGACGACAGGATTGCCGTGCACGCACAGATCAGCGGTGAGCGGGTCGCCGGTGAAGCTGAGCACGTCGTCGCGGCGGGCCAACCGGTCGTCGTTGCGGTATCCGCCGTCCCGTGACAGCAGCCGACCACCGATAGTCGGAGTCGGATCGGCCGGGTCGTACCGGAACGAGGCCGGCGGTGCCGTTGTCGATGGTGGCGTTGCATCCAGGCCGCCGCCGGGCTGCAGGTAGAGCGTGTGCTCGGCGGTCGTCGGCGGCCAGTCCCGCAGATTGAGCCAGCCGAGACCGGTGACGAAGACGCGGACCCTAGTACGCCGCGGTTGTTCTGTCGTGCCGCGCAGATGGCAGTCCAGCCAGCTCAGCGATTCGCGTGTGATGGTGGCCAGCCCCTTGGTGAGCAGTTGGGTGTGTGTCCACGGCCCGACCGTCAGTGCCACGTCGACACCTCGCCGATCCAGGTGGCGGAACTGCTCGAGCGTCTGCCTGATGAAGACGTCTTGCCAACCACCGACCAGTAGCACCGGAACCTGCACGCGGTCCAGCGCTGCGTCGAAGCGCAGCGGCTGCCAGTATGGGTCGTCGGGTTTGGTGTGCTCCAGCCACGACTCATACCAGGGTGCCCGGTTGCCCAGCAGCGCGCGGGCCGCGTCGCCCATCGGCAATCCGCCGGCCGCGCGCGTCACCCGCCGGTAAGCCAGCAGCTGGCGGATGGCGATCCGAAGCCGCATGGGGTCGTCCTGGTGGGCGACCAGGTCGCTCCAGCCCAAGAAGTCGGCGACCGCAAACGACCCGGTGCCCCACACCGAAGCGTTGAAGTCGTGCGGGCCGGCGGTAATGATGGCCGCGGTCAACTCCGCAGGGGGATCCTGCAGCAGCGCCCACTGGGTGAATCCCAGATACGACAAACCGATGGTGGCGAACCGACCGGTGAACCACGGCTGCTGACGCAGCCAGGCGACAGTATCCGCAGCGTCGGCGGCCTCGTGAATCATCGGCTCGAAAACGCCCGCCGAGCCGAACGTCCCGCGGACACTCTGCAGAATCACGCGGTAGCCGCGGGCGGCGTACATCGCGGCGTATACCACCGAGAACGGGAACCCGCGGCCGTAGGGGCCGCGCACTAGCAAGGTGCCGGCTGGCTCTCCGGTGGGCGCGTAGTGGTCGGCTTGCAACTCGACTCCGTCGCGCATAGGGATCCGGACGGTGCTGAGTGTGTACCCGCAGGTGGGCTTCGGCAGGCATAACAGCCGGCCTAGTGCTTGGCCGGCGATTCTGTTCGCCCGCCCGCGCAGTCTCCGACTGGCACGTTCGCTGGGTGTGAAACTCACCGCCTCAGGTTATGGGGCTAGCTCAAAGACGCCGGTGCGTGGCTGTCCGTGGGGTCGCCGCGTGGCCGATGTCAGAAGACGTAATACGGCGAAGGTCTTGTGCCCGCTGCAGATCCGTCGACGGGCAATCGACATCAGGCTCGGAATAGACGGTCGAATAGAACAGCGATTGCGGATCACCCCGTAGCTGGTTTTGAACTTCACCATGCAGGAGATGTACCAGTAGCTGTTGCGCCAGGTCGGCTTCAACACCCAGTACCGGGCGGCGCGGTGGCCGTTGATGGTGGTTTCGACGGCGTCGGGCGGCACGTCTGCTCGTAGGTGCGCCAGATGATCGGCTCGACCGCCAGCTGGTAATTGCCTGCGTCGTAGAGTGGCAGCGCAGCCCCTCTTCGTGCTCGGGCGGCGCGAAGCTCAGACCGAGCCGCTGCACCACGTCGAACGGGATGTCTTCGCACGGGTCGAACGGGCGGGGATTGACGGTTGCGATGATCGGGCTCTTCATCGTGGTGGCCGGTTCCATCGGCGCCGCAGTGGACCGCAATTCGACGCGGCCGCCGCCGGTCACCGCCGGCGGCGCGCTCTGCCACACCAAGACCACGGCGGTGAGCAGCGCACCAGCGCCGCGAGCAGACGCAGCGTGGCGACCATCACACCCCCTGACTCGACCTGATCGTCGGGGAGTGTACAAGCCGGGTCGGTGCGGGCACAGCGGAAACAAGAACCTGTTCTCGTTGTAGGTACGACGCAGCCGAGGGCGGCCGGCGGACCGTTAGGCTGGGGAGTCGTGGCAGCGCGGGAGCAAATGAACGGCGGCCAGCCGACGCTGTGGGCGGTCTCCGACCTGCACACCGGGCACCTCGGCAACAAGCCCGTCACCGAATCGCTGCACCCGTCGTCGCCGGACGACTGGCTGATTGTGGCGGGCGACGTCGCGGAACGCACCGACGAGATTCGCTGGGCGCTGGATGTGCTGCGCCGACGATTCGCCAAAGTGATCTGGGTGCCCGGCAACCACGAACTGTGGACCACCGGCCGGGATCCGATGCAGGTCTTCGGCCGTGATCGCTATGACTACCTGGTCAATATGTGCGACGAGATGGGCATCGTCACACCCGAGCATCCCTTCCCGGTGTGGACCGAGCGCGGCGGACCGGCCACCATCGTGCCGATGTTTTTGCTCTACGACTACAGCTTCTTACCCGAGGGGGCCGCCAGCAAAGCCGAGGGCCTGGCGATCGCCCGGGAACGCAACGTGGTGGCCACCGACGAGTTCTTGCTGTCACCCGAGCCGTATCCCACCCGGGAAGCATGGTGCCGCGACCGGCTGGCCACCACCCGCGCCCGGCTCGAACAGCTCGACTGGATGACCCCGACTGTGCTGGTCAACCACTTTCCGCTAGTGCGTGAGCCCTGCGACGCGCTGTTCTATCCGGAGTTTTCGCTGTGGTGCGGCACCACCGAAACCGCCGACTGGCACACCCGCTACAACGCCGCGTGCTCGGTGTACGGGCATCTGCATATTCCCCGCACCACCTGGTATGACGGGGTGCGCTTCGAAGAGGTGTCGGTGGGTTACCCCCGGGAGTGGCGGCGCCGCAAACCCTACGCCTGGCTGCGCCAGGTGCTGCCGGATCCGCAGTACGCGCCCGGCTATCTCAACGAGTTCGGCGGGCATTTCGTGATCACTCCGGAGATGCGGGCACGGGCCGAGCGGTTCCGGGAACAACTGCGGCAACGGCGATGACCGAGCCAACCCTGCTGTCGTCGGTGCTGCCCGACGACGCCGACAACCTGGCGTTCGAGGAGGTCTACTTCGACCCACCCGGGCTGGCACCGCTGCCCGAAGAAGAACCGCTGATCGCGCGCTCAGTTGCCAAGCGGCGCAACGAGTTCATCACCGCACGCCACTGTGCGCGAATTGCTCTCGGCAAACTGGGTCTGCCGCCGGTCCCAATTCTCAAGGGCGACAAGGGCGAACCATGCTGGCCCGACGGCGTGGTGGGCAGCCTCACCCACTGCACGGGCTACCGCGGCGCGGTGGTAGGTCGCAGCCCCGCGGTGCGTTCGGTGGGCATCGACGCCGAGCCGCACGATGTACTGCCGGACGGTGTGCTCGACGCGATCACCCTCGCTGAGGAACGCCACGAAATTGCCGCGCTGCCCGAAGGCCTGCACTGGGATCGAATCCTATTCTGCGCCAAGGAGGCAACCTATAAGGCGTGGTTTCCTCCGACGCGGCGTTGGCTGGGCTTCGAAGACGCCCACGTCGTGTTCGACGTGGATCCCGATGACACCACCGGCGTCTTTGTCTCCAAGGTCCTCATCGACGGCACGGCCCTGTCGGGGCCACCGCTGACCGCGCTGCGCGGACGATGGTTGGTACGCAACGGCTTGGTGCTGACCGCAATCGTGCTATGAGCGCGGGCATCGTCATCGTCGACAAGCCGGCCGGAATGACAAGCCACGACGTGGTGGCGCGGTGTCGACGTATCTTCGCCACCCGCAAGGTGGGCCACGCCGGGACGCTGGACCCGATGGCCACGGGTGTGCTGGTGATCGGAATCGAGCGCGCCACCAAGATTCTAGGTCTACTGTCGGGCGCCTCGAAGTCGTATGCCGCGACGATCCGCCTGGGTCAGGCCACGTCGACCGATGACGCTGAAGGCGAACTGCTCCAAGAGATTTCAGCAGGACACCTTACCGACACGACGATCGCCGCGGCGATGACCGGGCTTCATGGCGACATCACCCAGGTGCCCTCGGCGGTCAGCGCCGTCAAGGTCGGCGGCCAGCGAGCCTACCGGCTGGCCCGAGAAGGCCGGCCCGTCGACCTGCCCGCCCGCCCCGTGCGCGTGGACCGGTTCGAGCTGCTGGCCGCCCGCCGCCACGGCGAGCTGGTCGACATCGACGTCGAGGTGGACTGTTCGTCAGGAACCTACATCCGCGCCCTGGCCCGCGATATGGGCGAGGCACTTGGCGTCGGCGGGCACTTGACCGCGCTGCGGCGCACCCGCGTCGGGCGGTTCGGGATCGAGCGAGCGCTTTCACTCGACGAGCTCGCCGAGCGGCCGCGCCTGAGCCACACCCTCGATGAGACGTGCCTGCTTGTGTTTCCGCGGCGCGAGCTCTCCGCCGAGGAGGCCGACGCCGCAGCCAACGGGCGTCCAGTTCACACCGCCGGCATCGATGGCGTCTACGCCGCCAGTACCGCCGACGGCCTAGTGATCGCGCTGCTGCTCGACGACGGGCCGCGGACGAAATCAGTGGTTGTGCTCCGCCCGGCCAACCTGTAGACACCCGCCGTACGCTAGGGCAATGACAAACAAGGTCTACGTCGTCGGCGTCGGCATGACGAAGTTCGAGAAGCCGGGCCGTCGTGAGGGCTGGGATTACCCCGACATGGCGCGCGAGTCCGGGACCAAAGCATTGCAAGATGCCGGTGTCGACTACCGCGAGGTCCAGCAGGGCTATGTCGGCTATGTCGCCGGCGATTCGACGTCCGGGCAGCGGGCGCTCTATGAGCTGGGCATGACCGGTATTCCGATCGTCAATGTCAACAACAACTGCTCGACCGGTTCGACGGCGCTTTTCCTGGCGGCGCAGGCCATCCGCGGCGGCCTCGCTGACTGCACGATCGCGCTGGGCTTCGAGAAGATGCAGCCCGGCTCGCTGGGCGGTGGCGCCCAGGACCGCGAATCGCCGACGGCCAGACACGTCAAGGCGATGGCCCAGATCGACGAGTTCGCGATGCCCGTCGCACCGTGGATGTTCGGTGCCGCCGGTCGCGAGCACATGCGGCAATACGGCAGCACCGCAGAGCATTTCGCGAAGATCGGCTACAAGAACCACAAGCACTCGGTGAACAACCCGTACGCGCAGTTCCAGGAGTCCTACACGCTCGACGACATCCTGGCCTCGCGGATGATCTCCGACCCGCTGACCAAGCTGCAGTGTTCGCCGACGTCCGACGGTTCCGGCGCCGCGATCCTGGCCAGCGAGTCGTTCGTCGACAAACATGGGTTGGCGGGGCAGGCGGTGGAGGTCGTCGGCCAAGCCATGACCACCGACTTCGCGTCCACCTTCGACGGCACCGCCAAGAATCTCGTCGGCTACGACATGAATGTGCAAGCGGCACAGCGGGTTTACCAGCAGTGCGGTTTAGGCCCGGAGGACTTCCAGGTAATCGAGCTGCATGATTGCTTCAGCGCAAACGAGTTGCTGCTTTACGAGGCTCTCGGATTGTGCGGCGAGGGAGAGGCTCCCAAGCTGATCGACAATGGCGACACCACCTACGGCGGGCGCTGGGTGGTCAACCCGTCCGGCGGCTTGATCTCCAAGGGCCACCCGGTGGGTGCGACGGGTTTGGCGCAGTGCGCCGAACTCACGTGGCAACTGCGCGGTACCGCGGACAAGCGTCAGGTCGACAAGGTGACGGCGGCCTTGCAGCACAACATCGGGCTCGGGGGAGCAGCTGTGGTCACCGCCTACCAACGCGCCGAGCGCTGAGGCTTTGGCGGCGACCTGCCGCGCCCGGCTTTGCCGCGCTTGCGATCGCCGCAGGGCTAGCTGGACACCACCCAGATCGCGCGGGCGGCCGGGCTGCCCAACTCAACAGTGCTGGCCGCACCCTCAGGTGATGCCCCTGATTCAATGGCCACCGAGATCATCCCGGCGAACTCGCGGCGGGTGAGCACCCGCAGCCGCGAATCCAAGCTGATCCCGATGCTGTCGAAAT
>NZ_CAXUCH010000062.1:11486-20888 GCF_964249325.1 uncultured Mycobacterium sp.
CAAATACCTCACCATCGCCGGATCGGCGTCGTAAATCCGGGCCACCGTGCCGGCGTCGCCGTCGCGGCAGCCCCACAGCTGACGCGCCGGCGGCGTCGGCACCTGTCCGTCGGTAGCCGGTATCGGGTCACCATGCGGATCACGCTGGGGGAAGCCGAGCTTCGCGTCAATGCGGGCCACCAGCCGGTCGGAGACCGCATGCTCGAGAACCTCGGCCTCGTCGTGCACCTCGTCCCAGCTGTAGCCGAGCTCCTTGACCAGGAAGGTCTCCAGCAGCCGGTGTCGGCGCACCATCGCCAGAGCGGCGCGCCGCCCCGATTCCGTCAACGTCACCGCGCCGTATTTCTCATGGTCGACCAGACCCTGCTCGGCGAGTTTGCGGATGGACTCCGATGCGGTACTGGCCGACACCCCGATCTTCTCGGCCAGCATCTTGGTGCTGACCTTCTCCCGCGACCACTCCTGCGCGTTCCAGATGACCTTCAGGTAGTCCTGGGCAACCGGGGTGAGCTCGCCAGGCTCGTTGTCGGGGCGCACATCAGGAAGTTTAAGCAACGCTGGCCTCATCGGGGGGTCGCGCGGCCGCATCGAGACTGCGGTGGCGGCGTGCTCAAGCGGCCGGGTCGCGCTGTGTGCGCAGAATCGACGCGGTGGACGCAGACTCGGCGCACGCACTCCCAGGCGCCGCCGCACACCGCCCGCAGCCGTAGGCTTGCGATTGTGCAACGGTGGCGGGGACAAGACGAGATCCCCACGGACTGGGGCAGATGCGTACTCACGATCGGCGTGTTCGACGGGGTGCACCGCGGACACGCCGAACTGATCGCGCACGCGGTCAAAGCTGGCCGGACCCGCGGGGTGCCGACCGTGCTGATGACCTTCGACCCGCACCCGATGGAAGTGGTCTTCCCCGGCAGCCATCCGGCGCAGCTGACGACGCTGGCCCGCCGCGCCGAGCTGGTCGAGGAGCTCGGTATCGACGTATTTCTGGTGATGCCCTTCACCGCCGATTTCATGAAGCTGACCCCCGAGCGCTACGTCCACGAACTGCTGGTCGAGCACTTGCACGTGGTGGAAGTCGTGGTGGGGGAGAACTTTACCTTCGGCAAGAAAGCGGCCGGCACCGTCGACACCCTGCGCCGGGCCGGCGAGCGGTTCGGGTTCGCGGTCGAAGCGATGTCACTGGTGGCCGAGCGCCATTATAGTTAATCCTTGACGTTTTCCTCGACCTACATCCGCTCCTGCGTCGACGCGGGGGATGTGGTGGCCGCGGCCGAGGCGCTGGGTCGGCCGCATCGCGTCGAAGGTGTGGTGGTCCGCGGCGACGGGCGCGGCATGCAGTTGGGTTTTCCCACCGCTAACGTGGCCCCGCCGATGTACTCGGCCATCCCGGCCGACGGTGTGTATGCCGCCTGGTTCACCGTGCTGGGGCATGGGCCGGCGACCGGCAACGTCGTGCCGGGCGAGCGCTACAAAGCCGCGGTGTCGATCGGCACCAACCCGACATTTTCCGGGCGCACCCGCACGGTGGAGGCATATGTTCTCGACGCCACCGCCGACCTGTACGGGCAGCACGTGGCGCTCGACTTCGTCGCACGCATCCGCGGACAGCGCAAGTTCGAGTCGGTGCGCGACTTGGTCGCCGCGATGAACGACGACACCGACCGGGCCCGCACGCTGCTGGTCGCCGGCTAAGTTGGCGCTGCTAGACTTCCCGGCGACACGGTGTGTGCTGCAGTTCGCGGCGGCCGCACCCAGTATCCCGTGGCGATCGCAAGCGCGGCATTGCCGGGCGCAGCGGGTCGCCGCGCGATAACTGAAGATCGCGGACCGATTGATGGAGAGTAATTCGTGGCGCTGACAGCCGAGCAGAAAAAAGAAATCCTCAAGACGTACGGCCTGCACGAGACCGACACCGGGTCTCCTGAGGCGCAGGTGGCGTTGCTGACCAAACGAATCGCGGACCTGACCGAGCATCTGAAGATCCACAAGCACGACCACCACTCGCGTCGGGGGTTGCTGCTGTTGGTGGGACGGCGACGCCGCCTGCTCAAATATGTGGCCCAGATCGATGTGGAGCGCTACCGCTCACTCATCGAGCGGCTGGGTCTGCGTCGCTGAGCTAGCCGATGCGCGCCCTGGCCGCGGCGGCCATCACGGCAATCGCATTGACGCTGTGAGGGTGCTCCTCCGAGACCAACACCGCTGACCTGCGGGTAGGCGACTGCCTGCGGCTCGGCGGCACCGGTGATCGGCCGGTGGCGACCAAGGTGGCTTGCGGTAGCCGAGCCTCCAACTTCAAGGTCGCAGCCACCGTCGGTAGCCGCGAGCAGTGCCCCGGCGACGTCGACTCCTCCTATTCGATGCACCACGCTTTCAGCGACTCCGGCAACACCGCCTGCCTGGATGTCGACTGGGTAGTGGGCGGCTGCATGAGCGTCGACCCGCAGCACACCACCGACCCGTTTCGGGTGGATTGCAACGACAAGTCCGTGCCGCATCGCCAGCGCGCCACCCAGATTCTCACCGGCCTGAAGGAGCCGGTCAGCGTCGACCAGTGCATCAGCGGCGTGGGTTAGGCGTATGCGCAGCGGGGATTCGCCGTGTGCGTCGAGGACGTCACTTAGCGCCGCGGATCACTGCCCCCCGGTTTGGTCAGAAGGTGCAGCTAGCCGGTGTAGAGTGAGGACGTTCTGGGCCATATCGGTCCGAGCAGGTGCGGTCGCGCAATCCGCGCGCACCGTCCCAGCGGGTCACGACAGGACCACAACCGAGAGAAGGTCAAGTCTGCATCGGACGGTCTTCGGTAGTGGCGGCCGGGCTTGTACCGGCCGCTTCGATCGACGGCCGTAGCCGCATCCAGACTGGATAGCTGCAGGTTTTCCTGGTCCCTCCGGGTTTTGCGTGACCTCGCGAAACAGCTGAATACCCAGAGAGGCTGCACGGACGTTCATGTCTGTCACAGAAATTGAAAAGGGCGTGTTCGAGTCGACCGCCGTCATCGACAACGGAAGCTTCGGCACCCGCACCATTCGTTTCGAAACCGGCCGGTTGGCGCTGCAGGCCGCCGGCTCCGTCGTCGCCTACCTCGACGAAGAGAACATGCTGCTGTCGGCGACCACCGCCAGCAAGAACCCCAGGGAGCAGTTCGACTTCTTCCCGCTCACGGTCGACGTCGAGGAGCGCATGTATGCCGCCGGGCGCATCCCCGGCTCCTTCTTCCGTCGTGAGGGCCGGCCGTCAACCGATGCGATCCTGACCTGCCGGCTCATCGACCGTCCGCTGCGCCCGTCGTTCGTCGACGGATTGCGCAACGAGATCCAGGTTGTGGTGACGATCCTGAGCCTGGACCCCAACGACCTCTACGACGTGCTGGCGATCAACGCCGCATCGGCGTCCACCCAGCTAGGCGGGCTACCATTCTCCGGCCCCATCGGCGGCGTCCGAGTCGCACTCATCGACGGCACCTGGGTGGCTTTCCCGACCGTCGAACAAACCGAGCAAGCGGTGTTCGACATGGTGGTGGCCGGGCGCGTCGTAGGCAGCGGATCGGGGGACGGCAACCCCGACGTCGCGATCATGATGGTGGAAGCCGAGGCCACCGAAAACTCCATCGAACTGATCAATAGCGGTGCGCAGGCGCCGACGGAAAGCGTTGTCGCCGAAGGTCTTGAGGCCGCCAAGCCGTTCATCGCCGCGCTGTGTGCCGCCCAGCAGGAGCTGGCCGACGCGGCTGGAAAATCAGGGAAACCGGCACCTGACTTCCGGTCGTTCCCCGACTACGGCGACGACGTGTACTACTCGGTGGCCTCGGTGGCCACCGACGAGCTGGCCGCCGCCCTGACCATCTCCGGCAAGGCCGAGCGCAACGCCCGCACCGACGAGATCAAGGCCGAGGTGCTGGCCCGGCTCGCCGACACCCACCCCGGTCCTGAAAAAGAAGTCAGCGCCGCATTCCGCGCACTCACCAAAAAACTAGTGCGCCAGCGCATCCTGACCGACCATTTCCGCATCGACGGCCGCGGCATCACCGACATCCGCGCGCTATCTGCGGAAGTATCCGTGGTGCCGCGAGCGCACGGCAGCGCGCTGTTCGAGCGCGGAGAAACCCAGATCCTCGGCATTACGACCCTGGACATGATGAAGATGGCCCAGCAGATCGACTCGCTGGGACCGGAAACCACCAAGCGCTACATGCACCACTACAACTTCCCGCCGTACTCCACCGGCGAGACGGGCCGGATCGGCTCGCCCAAACGCCGCGAGATCGGGCACGGCGCGCTGGCCGAGCGGGCGCTGATCCCCGTATTGCCCGCCGTCGAGGACTTCCCCTACGCGATCCGGCAGGTCTCAGAAGCCCTGGGCTCCAACGGTTCGACGTCTATGGGCTCGGTGTGCGCGTCCACGCTGGCGCTGCTCAACGCCGGGGTGCCGCTCAAGGCGCCGGTCGCCGGCATCGCGATGGGCCTGGTATCCGACGACGTCGAGCTCCCGGACGGCGGTACCGAACGGCGCTTCGTCACGCTGACCGACATCCTCGGCGCCGAAGACGCTTTCGGGGACATGGATTTCAAGGTCGCCGGCACACGTGACTTCGTCACCGCGCTGCAACTGGACACCAAGCTCGACGGGATACCGTCACAGGTGCTCGCCGGTGCGCTTGCTCAGGCTCGCGATGCCCGGCTGACCATCCTGGAGGTCATGGCCGAGGCCATCGACCGGCCAGACGAAATGAGCCCCTACGCACCGCGGGTCACCACCATCAAGGTGCCCGTCGACAAGATCGGCGAGGTGATCGGTCCCAAGGGCAAGATCATCAACGCGATCACTGAGGAAACCGGCGCGCAGATCTCCATCGAAGACGACGGCACCGTGTATGTCGGCGCCACCGACGGGCCGTCCGCGGAGGCCGCCATCGAGCGAATCAACGCGATCGCCAACCCGCAGCTGCCCAAGGTTGGCGAGCGGTTCCTTGGAACCGTGGTCAAGACAACCGATTTCGGCGCGTTCGTGTCGTTGCTGCCGGGGCGTGACGGCCTGGTGCACATCTCCAAGCTTGGCAAGGGCAAGCGCATCGGTCGGGTCGAGGACGTCCTGAACGTGGGCGACAAGCTGCGAGTGGAGATCGCCGACATTGACAAGCGGGGCAAGATCTCGTTGATCCCGCTCGGCGACGACGAGACCGCCGATCGTGCTACCAGTTCGGGGGCCGCGCCAGCCGATGCCGCGACGGCCAGCAGTTAAGGCGGGCGCCCTGCGCCGGGGCCAGCACAGCGGCGAGCTGTCAGCCGCGCTACGGCGCACCACACTGCCCGGCGGTCTGCGCGTGGTGACCGAATACCTGCCCGCGGTGCGTTCCGCGTCGGTCGGGGTGTGGGTCAGCGTCGGTTCGCGTGACGAGGGAGCCACCGTCGCCGGGGCGGCGCACTTTTTGGAGCACCTGCTGTTCAAGTCCACGCCGACCCGCACGGCCGTGGACATCGCGCAGGAGATGGACGCTGTCGGTGGTGAGCTGAACGCGTTCACCGCCAAGGAGCACACCTGCTATTACGCGCATGTGCTCGACAGTGATCTAGAACTGGCGATCGAGCTGGTTTCCGATGTGGTGCTCAACGGTTGCTGCGCCGCCGAAGACGTCGAGCTGGAACGCGATGTCGTGCTCGAGGAAATCGCGATGCGCGACGACGATCCCGAGGACGCGCTGGCCGATTTGTTCTTGGGTGCCTTGTTCGGCGACCACCCGGTCGGTCGACCGGTGATCGGCACTGTGCAGTCGGTGTCGGCGATGACGCGCGCTCAGCTGCACTCGTTTCACCTGCGGCGCTACACACCCGAGCGGATGGTGGTCGCGGTGGCCGGCAATGTCGACCACGACGAGGTGGTGGCGCTGGTACGCGAACATTTCGGACCGCGGCTGGTCCGTGGGCGCCGGCCGATAGCACCGCGCAAAGGTGCGGGCCGGGTGACCGGGCGGCCACGGTTGGCGGTGGCCAACCGGGATGCCGAACAAACCCATGTGTGTCTTGGTGTGCGCACACCCGGCCGGCATTGGCAGCATCGCTGGGCGCTGTCGGTGCTGCACACCGCGCTCGGTGGCGGCTTGAGTTCGCGGCTGTTCCAACAGGTCCGCGAAACCCGAGGGCTGGCCTACTCCGTCTACTCGTCGCTGGACATCTTCGCCGACAGCGGCGCGCTGTCGGTTTACGCCGCCTGCCTGCCCGAGCGGTTCCCCGAGGTCGCGCGGGTGACGTGCGACGTACTGGAATCGGTGGCGCGCGACGGCATTACCGAGACCGAATGCCGGATCGCCAAGGGGTCGTTGCGCGGCGGGCTGGTGCTCGGCCTGGAGGATTCCGGTTCGCGGATGAACCGCATCGGCCGCAGCGAACTGAACTACGGTGAGCACCGCAGCATTGAACGAACGTTGCAAGAGCTCGACGACGTCACCGTCGACGAGGTCAACGCGGTCGCGCGGCGGCTGCTTCGCAAAGCATATGGGGCCGCGGTTCTGGGCCCATATCGCTCGAAACGATCGGTGCCGCAACAGCTTCGGGCGATAGTACAGTAGCGCCATGGTATTGGGCTTCTGGGATCTCGACGTACCGGTGGTCGGAGCGCCGATGGCCGGTGGCCCGGGTACGCCGGCGCTGGCGGCCGCGGTTACCAATGCCGGCGGGCTTGGTTTCCTCGCAGCCGGATACCTGACCGCAGAGCGCTTGGCCGACGACATCGCGGCAGCCCGCGCCGCCACCACGGGCCCAATTGGGGTCAACCTGTTTGTGCCGCAGCCCAGCGTGGCCGACTATGTACAGCTGGACCGCTACGCAGACGAACTCGACGAGATTGCGGAGCACTACGAGGTCGAGGTGGGTCAGCCCCGTTTCGGTGACGACGACGGCTGGCAGGACAAGCTTGACGCGATAGCCGACGTCCGGCCCGAGGTGGTGTCGTTCACCTTCGGCGCCCCGTCACCGGATGTGCTGCGGCGGTTCGGCGCGCTGGGAATCTTGCTGTTCATCACCGTGACGTCGACTTACGAGGCGGGGGTGGCCGTGGCCGCCGGAGCGGACGGCCTGGTTGTTCAGGGCCCCGATGCCGGTGGGCACCGCGGCACGTTCGCGCCGGACATGAACCCCGGTACGGAGTCGTTGGGTGAACTGTTGGGCCGAATCCGTGCCGCGCATGATGTTCCGCTCATCGCTGCGGGCGGTTTGGGTACCGCCGAGGACGTTGCCGGTGTGCTGAACAGGGGAGCGGTGGCAGCGCAGGTGGGCACCGCGCTGCTGTTGAGTGACGAAGCGGGCACCAGCTCCGCGCATCGCAGCGCCTTGCGCAATCCGCAGTTCGGCAAAACGCTGGTGACTCGGGCGTTTTCAGGGCGGTACGCGCGCGGACTGGAAAACGACTTCACCCGCCTGCTTGACGACGTCGCGCCGCTGGGTTATCCAGAGGTCAACCACATGACGTCGCCGATCCGCAAGGCGGCCGCGGCCGCCGATGACCCACATGGGTTAAATCTTTGGGCCGGAACGGCTTTCGCGGACGCCCGTCCCGGGCCCGCCGCAGACATCGTCGCTGCACTCGGCGACGTGTGACATCAGCCGAGCACCGTCGCCGGATCGGTGAATGCCAGATTCAGGTCGGCGGCAACCTGGTGGGACAGCAGTGCACCGTCATGCGTCGAAAGTCCTTTGCCCAGTGCGGGATCGGACTGGCATGCGGATTGCCAGCCGTAGTCGGCGAGCTTGAGCACGTACGGCATGGTTGCGTTGGTCAATGCAGACGTCGACGTCTTGGGCACTGAAGCGGGCATATTCGTCACACAGTAGAACACCGTGTCATGCACCGCGAACGTCGGATTGTCGTGCGTGGTCGGCCGCGAGTCCTCGAAGCAGCCACCCTGATCGATGGCGATGTCTACCAACACCGCACCGGTTTTCATCTGGCCCACAAGAGAGTTCGATAGCAGCTTAGGTGCTTTGGCGCCGGGCACCAGGACTGCGCCGATCACCAGGTCGGCGCGCTTAACTACGTCTTCGAGATCGTAGGCCGACGAGTACCGGGTGCGGACGTGCCCGCTGAACGCAGCATCGACTTTCCGCAATTTTTCGATGTTGATATCCAAAACCGTGACGTGGGCGCCCATGCCGCTGGCGACCCGGGCGGCGTTGCAGCCGGCGGTGCCGCCGCCGATCACCACGACGTCAGCCGGCTCAACGCCGGGAACCCCACCCATCAACAGCCCGCGGCCGCCGTGGGTGCGCATCAAATGGTAAGCGCCGACTTGAGCGGAGAGCCGCCCCGCAATCTCGCTCATCGGCGCCAACAAAGGCAGCTCGCCGTCGGCGGTTTGTACCGTCTCGTAAGCGATCGACGTGATTCCGCAGGTCAGCAGCGCTTCGGTGCACGACCGCGAGGCCGCCAGATGCAGGAACGTGAACAACGTCTGTCCGCGCCGCATGCGGGCGTACTCGGCTGGCATCGGCTCCTTGACTTTGAGCACCAGCTCGGCGGCGGCCCACACCTCCTCGGCAGTGGTCACCAGCTGCGCCCCCGTGGCCTTGAAATCGGTGTCGGTGATGGCCGAGCCCTCGCCGGCACCGGCCTGGACGAGTACCTCGTGGCCACGGCGCGTCAGTTCGGCGACCCCGGCGGGGGTAATGGCAACCCGGAATTCGTTGTTTTTGATCTCGGTCGGGATACCGACACGCATGGTCGCTCCTTGCCAGAGCTCAGTGAAAAGACCTCCTTCAATTGTGAAGAAAGTTCGGCAACTCCGCTAATCCGGCCGCGGATAATTCTCTAAGCTGCGGCATATGCCCGCAGATTTGACTGGCCGGCCCCACACTGGGAGTGCGGCGGCGAAGGATCTTCGGCCAGTTGTCCTCGATGACGTGGACCGCAGAATCGTGAGTCTGCTGCACGCCGATGCCCGGATGACCAACAGCGCGCTCGCAGAGAAGCTGGGCATCGCGGCGTCCACCTGTCACGGCCGAGTTCGACGCTTGCTGGAGCTAGGCGTGATCCGCGGGTTTTACACCGACTTAGACCCAGTCGCCATCGGATTGCCGTTGCAGGCGATGATCGCGGTCAACCTGCAATCCCACGCCCGTGGCAAGATCCGTAGCTTCATCCAGCAGATCCGGCGCAAGCCACAGGTGATGGATGTCTATTTTCTGGCTGGCCCCGATGATTTCATCCTGCACGTCGCGGCCCGCGACACGGAGGACCTGCGCTCGTTCGTGGTGGAGAACCTCAACGCCGACGCCGACGTCGCCGGCAAGCTCCGGGCCGAGATCGCCGCGCTCCAGCACCGCGTCGGGGTCCTCGAAGAAGAGGTCCGGCGGCTCGGCGGGTCGCCGGGCGAGGCAGTCTGATCGACCCCGAAGAGGAGCCCTCCCG
>NZ_CAXUCH010000063.1:0-20798 GCF_964249325.1 uncultured Mycobacterium sp.
TGCCCCGCCGGCGCGGCGGCGGGTTCGTGGACGTCCGGCCCCGGCTGGTCTGCGTATAGCTGCTCGATCTCGGCGGCGTATTTCGCGGCGATCGGCCGGCGCTTGAGCTTCATCGTCAGCGTCATCTCCTCACCGCCGGCCTCCCAGAGCGTGGGCAGTACGCGGAACCGTTTGATTTGCTCGACCCGCGACAATTTGGCATTGCCTTCGGCGACCCCGGCGGCAATCCGGGCGATCACGTCTGGGTGGGCTGCCAGGGCCGCCGCCGAGGCGTCCGACAGTCCGTGCTGGGCCGCGAGCGGCCCTACCGAGTCGGCGTCGAAGACCAGCAGCGCGGTGTTGTAGGGCCGCCCGTCGCCGATGGTGACCATCGCGCCGATCATCGGACACGCGGCCAGGATGGCGTTCTCGATGTTGGCCGGCGACATGTTCTTGCCGGCCGCGTTGATGATCAGCTCCTTCTTGCGGTCGACCACCCGCAGGTAGCCGTCGGGGTCCATTTCGAGGATGTCGCCGGTGTGCAGCCAGCCGTCGGCGTCGATCGCCTCGGCCGTCTTCGCCGGCTCCTTGCGGTAACCCTTCATTACCAGCGGGCCGCGCACCAAAAACTCGCCGTCGTCGGCGACCTTGCCCTCCAGCCCGGGCAACAGCTTGCCAACCGTCCCGAGCTTGGCGTCGTGCGGATGGCTGACGCTGGCCACGCAACTCAGCTCCGACATCCCCCACACCTCGCAGATCGGGATGCCGATGCCGGCGAAGAAAGCGAGCGTCTCTTTCGGAATCGGCGCAGCACCCGACGCCGCCCACCGCAGCTCACCGAAGCCGAGCCGCTCCCGGAGCTTTGAGAGCACGAGCTCGTCGGCCTTGGCCCATTCGGAGGCCAGCTCCTGCGACATCGGCTCCGCAGCTAGCATCGCCGCGGCGCGCTTCGCGGCCACCGACATGCCCCATTGCAACGCTTGCCGCTTGGCCTCGTCCTGCTCATGCAGGACCGCGAATTCTATTGCTGCCTTGAGCCTTTCCCATACCCGCGGCACCGCACCCCAGATCGTGGGCCGAGTGTCGGGCAGCGCCGCCGCGATCGCCTTGGTATCCGACACCACGGTGATCTGGGTGCCGAACACCTCTTGGTTGTACAAGCACATCATCCGGTCGGCGATGTGGGCCGAGGGCAGGAAGGACGTGATCCGGTCACCGAATCGCACGCCGAGAACAGCTTGGAGCGCAGACGCCTCGAAAATCAGGTTGGCGTGCGTCATTTCCACTCCCTTGGGATTGCCCGTCGTGCCAGACGTGTAGATGAGGGTGATGACGTCGTCGGGTTGCACTGCACGCCAGGAGGATTCGAAATCGAACTCAGGGGAGCCGGCGCTGTACAGGTCGTCCAACGACAGGGTGCCCTCCGGTGAGCCGTCGATGCAGACAATGTGCTCGAGCTGAGCGCCGCTGGCTCGGATGCGGTCGACATATTGCTCCTCGCACATCACCAGCTTGGTGCCGGCGTTGTCGAACAGGTAAGTCAGTTGCTCGGCGGGCAGCGTGTTGTATACCGAGAATGACGTCGCCCCGACGTGCTGCGCGCCGACTTCCAGCGGGTAGAACTCGATCCGGTTCGCCATCATCAGCGACACGGTGTCGCCGCGCCGTACGCCCAACCCCGCCAGGCCGGCTGAGACGCGCCGTACCTGGGCCGCGTAGTCCCGCCAGGTCAAGGTCTGGGTGTCGCCGGGTGTGCGCAGCGCGACGGCATCCGGATCGATCGCGGCGGTGCGCTGAAACGCCTCGCACATGGTGGTTGGGCGCTCGGATGTGGACATCTCGGTTTCTCCTTCGTCGCTACCCCGATCAGAGCACAGACCCGGCCAGCGTAAGAGTAGGTTCGCCGACATGACGCCGACGCTGATCACCGGTGCTGACGTGTGGGATGGGCTCGCCGAGGCGCCGGCGCCGCGGCAGGTGTTGGTGGCCGACAGCCGGATCCAGCGCATCGGTGTCGCGCTCGAGCCGCCGGCAGATGCGCAGGTGATCGATCTGCCGGGACACACGCTGACCCCGGGCTTCATCGACTGCCATGTGCACGTGACATTGGCCCCGCCGCTCGGTCCTGCGGTGGCCATCGCCTCCAGCGTCGCCAAGGCGTTGAGGTCGCTGCCGGTGCTGCGGACGCTGCTGATGAACGGGTTCACCACCGTGCGCGACTTGGCGTGCGTGGACGTCGACTACCCGACCATCGACCTGCGCGACGCAGTCGCGGCTGGCATCGTGGTGGGCCCGCGGATGGTGGTGGCGCCGCACATGATTTCCGCGCGCGGCGGGCACGGCGACTTCAGCGGCATGGTCGCCGATGAATATCACGGCCCTTCGCGGCCAATGGAATTGGCGGCGGCCGACGGGTGCGACGAGATCCGAACCAGGGTCAGACAGGAGATCCGCGCGGGCGCCGACTGGATCAAGTTCGCCGCCACCGGGGGCTTCGCCTCGCCGTCTGACGATCCGGGCCAGGCGACGTACAGCCAGCAGGAGATGGATGTTTTGGTCGCGACGGCCACCGATCTGGGCGTGCCAGTGACTCCGCACAGCTACGGCGACGAAGGCATCCGACGCGCCGTGCGCGCCGGGGTGCGCAGCATCGAACACGGCAACCTGGCCTCGGCGGAGACATTGCGGCTGATGGCATACGCCGGGGTGTTGCTGGTGCCGACGCAGTACGCGATCCTCTCCGGTGCACAGCGCGGCGATGACGACCCGATGTGGGCGGTCATGCCCGAGTATGCCAAGCGCAAAGCCCGCAAGTACCGGGGCGCGTTGTTGGACGCTGCAGAAAGGGTCGCCGCAAGCAATGTGCGCATCGCGTTCGGGACCGACGCCGGCATGTTCCCGCACGACGAAAACTGGCGCGAGTTCCCGACAATGGTGTCGACCGGCATCAGCCCGCTGCGCGCCTTGCAGGCTGCCACCAGCGTGGCGGCCGAGCTGCTTGCGTTCGACGACCTCGGGGTGATCGCCGAAGGCAGGATCGCCGATTTGATCGCCATGCCGGGTGATCCGTTCACCGATATCGGGGTCACCGGCCAGGTCGACTTCGTCATGAAAGAAGGGGTTGTCTATAAGCGCCCGGTGAGCACCTTGCCGCCCGGCGTCCGGATTGAAAGCACGACCGCCGGATCAGCCACCAGCTAACCGCCCAGGCAGCCCGGGCCCAGCAGCGCCTTGAGGTCGCCCATCAGCGCCGGGGACGGCGTTACCCGCAGCGAGGCGTCCAGCTCCAAGGTAGTGACCCGCTCTCCGCTGACCAGTCGCAGATGCACCTGTGAGGTTCCGGGGTGGCGGACCAGCACCTGCTTGAGCGCGGTCACTTTGTCGATGGTGCACTGGCGGGTGGGCAGGCTGACCGCCAGCGGCCGGTTCGGCTGTACACTCGAGAAGTCCGGGACCACAAGGTCATTGGCGATTAGGCAGATGCGGTCGTCGGAGATCTTCACCCGCGCATTGACCAGCACCACGGCGTCGTCGACGATCTCGGCGCCATACGTGGAGTAGGTGTGCGGGAAGAACATCACCTCGATGCCGCCGGTGAGGTCTTCCAATTGCGCTGAGGCCCATGGCATCCCGTTCTTATTCACCCGCCTGTTCACCGACGCGAGAATGCCGCCGACCTTGACCGGGGCCTCGTTGGGGACGTCGCCGTCGAGAATTGCCGGGATGGCGGTGTCGACCTGGGTGGCCAGCAAGTGCGCCACACCGTTGAGCGGATGCCCGGAAACGTACAGCCCCAGCATTTCGCGCTCCAGCGCCAGCTTGTGCTTGTCGTCCCACTCTTCGTCGGGAATCTTGACGGAAAACACCCCGTCGGTGGCGGTATCGGTGCCGCCGAACAGGTCGAATTGCCCCATCACCTCGGCCTTCTTGGTGCCCAGCACTGAGTCGACGGCATCGGTGTGCACCAAGAACAGGCCCTTGCGGGGGTGGCCCAGCGAATCGAACGCGCCGGCTTTGATCAGCGACTCGGTGACCTTCTTGTTGCAGGCCGCGATGTCGATCTTGTTCAGGTAGTCGGAGAAGTCGGTGAACTTGCCCTTGTCAGTGCGGGTAGTGAGCAGCGAGGCAACGACATTCGCGCCCACGTTGCGTACCGCGCCGAGCCCGTAGCGGATGTCGGTGCCCACCGAGGCGAAGTTCAGGCCCGACTCGTTGACGTCCGGCGGCAGCACAGTGATGCCCAGCTTGCGGCAATCGGCCAGATACACCGCGGCCTTGTCCTTGTCGTCGCCAACCGAGGTGAGCAGCCCGGCCATGTATTCGGCGGGGTAGTTGGCCTTCAGGTAGGCCGTCCAGTAAGACACCATCGCATAGCCGGCCGCGTGCGATTTGTTGAACGCGTAGTCGGCGAACGGCAAGATGGTGTCCCACAGCGCCTTGACGGCTCCGTCCGAGAATCCGTTGGACTTCATTCCGGCTGAGAAGCCCTCGTACTCCTTGGCGAGGACCTCTCGTTTCTTCTTGCCCATGGCTTTTCGCAGAATGTCAGCTCGCGCCAAAGAGTAACCGGCGACCTTCTGCGCGATCCGCATGATCTGCTCTTGATAGACGATCAAGCCGTAGGTCTCGGCAAGAATCTCTTGCAGCGGCTGGGCCAGTTCGGGGTGGATCGGCTTGATGGGCTGGCGGCCGTTTTTGCGGTCGGCGTACTCGTTGTGGGCGTTCATGCCCATCGGCCCGGGCCGGTAGAGCGCGATCACCGCGACGACGTCTTCGAATTCGGTGGGCTGCATGCGGCGCAGCAGATCGCGCATGGGACCGCCGTCGAGCTGGAACACGCCTAGTGTGTCACCGCGGCCGAGCAATTCGTAGGTGGCCGGGTCGTCGAGCGGCACCGATTCCAGGTCGACGTCGATTCCCCTGTTGGCCTTGATGTTCTCGATCGCGTCGCCGATGATCGTCAGGTTGCGCAGGCCCAGGAAATCCATCTTCAGCAGACCGATTTCCTCGCACGCCGGGTAGTCCCAGCCGGTGATGATGGCGCCATCTTGCGGCCGCTTCCACAGCGGGATCGAGTCGGTGAGCGGTTCGCTGCTCATGATCACCGCGCAGGCGTGCACGCCGGCGTTGCGGATCAGACCTTCCAGGCCCCGGGCGGTCTCGTAGATGGTGCGCACGTCGGGGTCGGTATCGATCAGGCCGCGCACCTCGGCGGCTTCCTTGTAGCGCTCGTGGTTGGGATCGGTGATCCCGGACAGCGGAATGTCTTTGGCCATGATCGGCGGGGGCAGTGCCTTGGTGATCCGGTCGGCGATCGCAAAACCCGGCTGCCCATAGTGGATACGCGCCGAATCCTTCAGCGCCGCTTTGGTTTTGATGGTGCCGAAGGTGATGACCTGCGCCACCCGGTCATGTCCCCACTTGTCGGCAGCGTAGCGCACCATCTCGCCGCGGCGGCGGTCGTCGAAGTCGATGTCGATGTCGGGCATCGACGTGCGTTCGGGGTTGAGGAACCGCTCGAACAGCAGACCGTGCGGAATCGGGTCGATGTCGGTGATGCCCAACGCGTAAGCGACCAGCGACCCGGCCGCCGATCCCCGTCCCGGGCCGACCCGGATGTTCACCGACCGCGCGTAGTTGACCAGGTCAGCCACGATCAAGAAGTACGACGGAAAACCCTTGGCGCAGATGACCTCGATCTCATAGGCGGCACGCTCGGCATACCCCGGCGGTATTCCGTGCGGGAACCGCCGGGCTAGCCCGGCTTCGACCTGGTGCCGCAACCACGAGGCCTGGTCGTGCCCGTCGGGGACCGGGAACACCGGCATCCGGTTGCGCGGTGTCCACACCTCGGCGTAGGAGCCCACCCGCTCGGCGATCAACAGCGTGGTGTCGCAGGCGCCGGGAACCTCGTCGTCCCAGATCGCCCGCATCTCGGCGGCCGGCTTCAGGTAGTAGCCGTCGCCTTCGAACTTGAACCGGGTCGGGTCCGACAGGGTCTTACCGGTCTGCACGCACAGCAGCGCCTCGTGGTTGTGGGCGGCGTCGCGGGTGACGTAGTGACAGTCGTTGGTCGCCAGCGGCGCGATGCCGAGCTTGCGGCCAAGCTCGAGCAACCCGTCGCGAACCCGGCGCTCGATGGCCAGGCCGTGGTCCATCAGCTCCAGGAAGTAGTTGTCGGGCCCGAAGATCTCGCGCCACCTGGCGGCCGACTCCAGCGCCTCGCGGTGCTGGCCGAGCCGAAGCCGGGTCTGCACTTCGCCGGAGGGGCAGCCGGTGGTCGCAATGATGCCGCTTGCGTGCTCGGCGATCAGCTCGGCGTCCATCCGCGACCATTTGCCCAACTGGCCCTCGAAGGACGCCAGCGACGTCAGCTTGAACAGGTTGCGCAACCCGGTCGCGTTCTCGGCGACCATGGTCAGGTGGGTGTAGGACCCGCTACCTGACACGTCGTCGCTCTTCTGCGCGGGATCGCCCCAGAAGACGCGGCGGGATTCGAACCGTGAGCCGGGCGCGACGTACGCCTCCACCCCGATGATCGGCTTGATCCCGGCGTCTGTGCAGGCGTTGTAGAACTCGCTGGCGCCAAACATGTTTCCGTGGTCGGTCATCCCGATGGCCGACATCTCCAGGCGCTGCGCCTCGGCCAGCATCGGGCTGATCTTCGCAGCACCGTCCAGCATCGAGTACTCGGTGTGGTTATGCAGGTGCACGAAGGAGCCAGTCATCAGGTCGCCAGTCTATGGCCGCCCACCGACATGGGTTCGGCGTGTCGCTTTGGAGTGTCGTCGTGGCTTACGAGGGCCTCAGGCCGGTGCCGATCCGCAGGGCCGGCAGCAGCACGCTACGCGGCGCGAATCGCCCGCCGACGCCGACAACCTTGGGCACCAGTCCGGGAATGACGCTGCGCTTGCCGTCGAGCATCCCCGCGATCGCGGCTTCGGCGACCTCGTGGGGGGACACCTGCGCGACGCTGATGCTCCACTGCTGGGCATCGGCGATATCGGCCCACTCGGTCGGCACGGGTCCCGGGCACAGCACGGTGCAGGACACCCCGGTTCCGTGCAACTCCTCGTGCACCGCTTCGGAGAACGTTTGCACGAAGGCCTTGGTGGCCGAGTAGACCGCCATGCCTGGGATCGGCTGAAAGCCGGCGAGCGAGGCGATGTTGAGCACCGCGCCGGCGCCGCGGTCGATCATGCCCGGCAGGGCGGCGTGGGTGAGCTCCATCAAGGTCAGCGCGTTGAGGGTGACTTCCTCGCTTTCCCGTTCGAGCGGCAGCGTGTGGAACGGGCCGCTGGTGCCGAAGCCGGCGCTGTTGCACAAGCCGGCGATCGTCTCGTCGCGCATGCGGTCGGCCAACTCTTCCCGGGCCTTCTTTTTGGCCAGGTCGAGCGGCATGACGTCGACGGCTACCGAGTGCTTGTCGGTCAGGTCTGCGGCGAGCTCGTCGAGGCGTTCGCGGCGGCGCGCGACCAGCACGAGCGGATAGCCGAGGCGGGCCAGCCCGCGCGCCACCTCGGTGCCGATGCCCGAGGACGCGCGGGTCACGACGACGGGTGTCTGCTTGGTCGGTTTCGGAAGGCTCATGATCGTCTCACCAGTGGATTCCGCGGGTGGCCCGCACGAAGGCTTCGCTTCGTTTGTCGAATTTCGAGCCATCCTCGGCGGATTCTTTTCCTTGTGCTGCCGATGAGTCGTCGAACATGTTGAATGCGCGGTTGCGCACGAAATCCATCACCATCGGGTTTACGGCGTCGGCCACCGCGGCGAATTGACCGAACGGTGAGCCGACCCGGCGCGGCCGGTGCACTATCGCGTCGGCGAGCACACCGGCCGCCTGATCCGGCGTCAGCGTCGGGAATCGCTCATACATGGTGGTGGGCTTGATCATCGGCGTTCGCACCAGTGCCATGTGGACGGTGGTGAAACGCACGTTGTCGCCGACTGTTTCGGCCTGCAGCGAGTCGCATAGCGTGTCGAGTGCGGCCTTGCTGGCAATGTAGGCGCCGAAACGCGGCGCGCGGGTCTGCACCCCTGCCGAGGACAGGTTGATGATGTGTCCAAAGTGCCGTTCCCGCATACCAGGGATGAACTTGAGGATAAGTTGCACCGCGCCAAGGTAATTCAGCTGCATCGTCCGCTGGTAGTCGTGAATCCGGTCGTAGGACAACGCCAGTGAGCGCCGAATTGACTTGCCCGCGTTGTTGATCAAGATGTCGACGCGCCCGAGGTCGGCGAGCACCTGGTCGGCCATTTCAGCGATCGCGTCCATGTCGACCAGATCGCAGGGGTAGACGTGAGCGGTGCCGCCCTTGCCGCGGATTTCGTCGGCGACCTTCTCCAAGTTCTCCCGGGTGCGCGCCACCAGCACCACTTCGCCGCCGGCGTCGGCGATTTTCTTCGCGGTCGCCTCTCCGATGCCCGAGGAGCCGCCGGTGATGAGGGTGATTTTGCGGTCGACGGCGTCGTCCAGTGTGCGGCCCTGGACCGCTTCGAGCAGGTTGCGCAGATAAAACGGTCGATACCGGCCCGCCGAATTGGGGGTGTTGATGATGTTTGACACCGCCGCGATCGGCTTTTCGACGAGGCTGGTGAGGTCACCGAGGTTCATGGTAGGTCGCTCCTGACGATGTTCGGCCGTACTGTCTGTGCTCGGGGTTACCCAAACGTCGGCTCGGTGAGTCACCAGCAATCGGCTTGTTACGTCGAGTAATCCCGCTGTGACGGCGTCCTAACGGATGGGCAATGCCTCAATGGTCCCCTGGGGACATGGGGATGCTGTCACGATTCCGTAAGCACAAGGCACTACCTATCTATGACCGGATCGGCGGCCATGAGGCGATCGAGGTCGTGGTCGAAGACTTCTATGCGCGGGTGCTGGCCGATGAACAACTCGCGGGCTTCTTCGCCGGTACGAACATGAACCGGCTGAAAGGCAAGCAGGCCGAGTTCATCGCCGCCGCGTTGGGCGGGCCGGAGCCCTACACCGGCGCGCCGATGAAGCAAGTGCACCAGGGCCGCGGGATCACCATGCATCACTTCAACCTGGTGGCCGGTCATTTGTCCGATTCGCTGTCCGCTGCCGGGGTCCCCGACGAGACGGTGGCGGAAATACTTGCGGTGGTGGCGCCGCTGGCAGGCGAGATCGCATCGGACGCCGAGGCGGCACGCGTCTGAGCAAGCCGTCGCATCTGCCACATCAGCCTTCGCACAGGAAAGCACCATCGTGGTGCCCGCCTTGACGGTCGACCGCTATCGGGAGGGGCTGCGCGAATTGCACGACCGCATCGCGGCCGATGGGCCTTTCGTCACCTACTCGACGCGAACGCTAGTCGATGCCCGCAAACCGGCGTGATCATCCCTCGGCCCGCAACACGTCCAGGGCGTGTTGCAGGTCTGGTGGATACGGGCTGACGATCTCCATCTGTCGCCCGTCGGCCGGATGGGCGAAAGACAGCGACCTCGCGTGCAGCCATTGACGTTCCAGTCCAAGCTTTTTGGCCAGCTTCGGGTCAGCGCCATAGATCAGGTCGCCGCAGCAGGGGTGATGTAGCGCAGCGAAGTGCACCCGGATCTGGTGCGTTCGCCCGGTTTCCAGGTGCACGTCCAGCAGGCTGGCCGCGACGAAGGCCTCGATCGTGTCGTAGTGCGTGAGGCTGTGCCGACCATGCTTGGTGACGGCGAACTTCCAGTCGTGGCTGCGATGCCGGCCGATCGGCGCATCGATGGTGCCGCTCGACGGGTCGGGATGTCCTTGCACCAGCGCGTGATAGCGCTTGTCGACGGTGCGCAGTTTGAATGCGCGCTTGAGCACCGTGTAGGCGCGGTCGGAGAGCGCCACCACCATCACTCCTGAGGTGCCGACGTCGAGGCGATGCACAATGCCTTGCCGCTCATGGATTCCGGATGTGGTGATCCGGAAGCCGGCGGCCGCCAGCCCACCGAGCACGCTCGGCCCAGTCCAGCCCACCGTGGCATGCGCCGCCACCCCGGGCGGCTTGTCCACCGCGACGATGTGGCCGTCGGAATACAGGATCGTCATGCCCTCGATGTGGACCGGTGTGTTTTCTACCGGCGCCGGCGCGTCGGGCAGCCGCACATGCAACAAGGCGCCGGGGGTCAGCCGGTCGGATTTGCCGGCCGGTACGCCGTCCAACTCCACACTGCCGTCTTCTGCCAGCGCCGCGGCCGCGGTGCGCGACAGCCCCAGCAAGCGCGCCAGCCCGGCGTCGACACGCATACCCGCCAATCCCTCCGGGACCGGCATCGAGCGGGCTTCTGTCAACGCCGGCTCCTCCTCATCGCTTCGCTCTGCATCGTCGCCGGTGGTCGTCAGCGTTCGTCGACCTCATGCCGTGTGTCGGAGAGGTCCTCGCGCGTGCGCCGGCCGACGGTGTCGAAGTCGAACCCGAACACCGACAGCGCGACCAGCAGGATCGCCCCGCCAACCACCGACGGGTCGGCGACGTTGAATACCGGCCACCAGCCGATCGACAGGAAGTCCACGACATGACCGCGCAGCGGGCCCGGTGACCGGAAGAACCGGTCGACGAGGTTGCCCATCGCTCCGCCCAGGATCATGCCCAGGCCAATAGCCCACCACGGCGACACCAGGCGGCGTCCCATCCAGAAAATGCCGATTACGACACCGGTCGCGATCACCGTCAACAGCCAGGTATATCCGGTCGCCATCGAAAACGCGGCACCGGAGTTGCGCACCAAAGTCCAGGTGACGGTGTCGCCGATGATTGACACCGGCTGCCCAGGGGTCAGCAGTTCGACGGCAAGCACCTTGGTGGCGATGTCGAGCACCAGCACGACCGCTGCCACGGAAAGCAGCAGACGCAGCCGTCGTGGCGGTGCGGCGGCATCAGCGTCTGCCGCCGGCGCCGGCTCGGCCGATCGCGTTGGTTCCTCAGACACATCCCTATCATCCCAGCATGAACCGACTCACCGTCATCACCACCGGCGGAACGATCGCTAACAGCACCGACACCGGCGGTGTGCGACGCCCGACCCGCAGCGGCGCCGATCTGACGGCCGGGCTGGACGTCGATGTCGTGGATCTGATGGCGCTCGACAGCTCGCAGCTGGTGCCCGCCGACTGGGATCGCATCCGTGACGCGGTCAAAACCGCCGCCGCGGGCGGCGCCGACGGTGTGGTCGTCACGCACGGTACCGACACACTCGAGGAAACGGCGCTGTGGCTGGATCTGACGTATGCCGGCCCCGCGCCGGTGGTGCTCACCGGCGCGCTGCGCAGTTCCGATGACCCTGATGCCGACGGTCCGGCCAACCTGCGGGACGCGCTGGCGCTGGCGGCCAGTGCGCAAGCGCGTGACCTGGGCGCACTGGTATGTTTCGCGGGTCGCGTGATGCAGCCGTTGGGCCTGTACAAGGTCGCCACCGGTGATGGTTTCGCCGGCGAGCTGCTCGGCAGCGTCGCCGATGCCGAAGTGGCCATAACCGGTTGCAAAACACGCCCCCACCTCGGCGACTTGAGCGCCGCCACGGCCCCGCGAGTAGACATCGTGGCGGCCTACCCCGGAAGTGACGCGGCGGCGCTAGACGCGTGCGTGGCCGCGGGCGCCCGCGGTGTGGTGCTGCAAGCGCTCGGTTCCGGCAATGCCGGAGCGGCGGTGATCGTCGGGGTGCGTCGCCATTGTCAGGACGGGATCGTGATCGCGGTGTCGACCCGCGTTGCAGGCGGGCGGGTCAGGCCGGGATACGGTCCGGGCCGCGAACTGGTCGATGCCGGCGCGGTGATGGTGCCCGGACTTCCCCCCAGTCAGGCCCGGGTACTGCTGATGGCCGCGCTGGCAGCGAAACTACCGATCGGCGACATCGTCGGCCGTCTGCTCTGACAACGCAGCCACATACTGCGGCCAGTCGAGGCTGTCCACCGGATTGGCGCGGGCGAGCTCGCTGCTGTCGACCGGGAATGTTCGCGCGGGGCCCGGTCCGGAGCCTCGGGTCTCGAAACGCACTGTGACGACGCCGTGTCCGGCGCCCTGAACCCAACCGTGCCCGAGCTCGGGGTGCTTGACGTCGTCGCCGATCCGCCAGGCCGCTGCGTGTGGCACCTCCGGGGATGTGTCGACTCGCTGGTCGGGTGCCGACATCTCGCCGAACAGCTCGAGGTCGGGGAACAGCGACTCCTGACGCAGTTCCGTCAAGCCCGAGAACCCGACGCCGAGTAGGCGAATCGGCCCGATCTCACGCGGATCCAGCAGCAGCCTCAGGGCCACCGCCACCAACGTGGCGGCATCGTTGGTGCCGTATGGCAGGGTGGCCGAGCGGGTCAGCGTGCTCATATCGGACTTCTTGAGTTTCACCGTGACGGTGCGGGCTCCCCGACCGTCGCGCAACAGCCGCCGATGCGCATGCTCAGCGATCGGACCGACGGCTTCCCGCAACTGCTCGAGGCTGGTCAGGTCGGCTGGGAAGGTCGACTCGGCGCTGATCTGCTTGGCTTCGGCGCGTTCGGCGACCGGGCGCTCGTCGATGCCGCGGGCCAATCGGTGCAGGGCGGGTCCGATTGTTGCGCCCAGGATGTTGGCGACTTCAGCGTCGGTCAGCGCGGCCAGCTCTCCGATGGTTTCGATGCCGAGCCGGTGCAGCTTCTCTTCGGCGACCGGGCCGATGCCCCACAGCCGTCGCACCGGCAACCCCGCCAGCAGTGCCTGTTCGTCGGCCCGCCGGATCACCCGCACGCCATCGGGTTTGGCCAACCCGGATGCGATCTTGGCGATCTGCTTGCCTGAGCCGGCACCGACCGAGGCGATCAGGCCAGTCTGGTCGCGCACGCGGCCACGCAGGTCCTCGCAGAAGCGCTCCACATCGGACGCCGAGGCGCCGGCGAGTTCAGGCGGCTCTGCGAATCCCTCGTCGTAGGAAAGCTGTTCGACGACGGGCACGGCGTCGCGCACGGTGTCGAAGACCCGACGGCTGGCTACTCCGTACACCACACCGCGCGGCGGCAGTACCACCGCGTGGATGCCCACCAGCCGGCGCGCCTGGTGCATCGGCATCGCCGACCGAGCACCGAACACCCGCGCTTCGTAGCTGGCGCCGGCCACCACGCCCCGGCCACCGAGCCCGCCGACCAGCACCGGCCGGCCCAGCAGCGTCGGCCGAGTGAGCTGCTCGACGGAGGCGAAGAACGCATCCATGTCGAGGTGCAGCACCCAGCGGGAGTCCACAACCGCAGATGCTATTGCTATAACCTCGGCATACATGGCGATGAATCTGTGTCACCGGGTGTTCTGCAGCTCCAACCGCTGGGCCACGACTGTGGAGAATCAGCTGCTGCCGTGGGCGCTCTGCAACGTGGACCTCGGTGACAACGTGCTGGAAATCGGACCCGGCTACGGCGCGAACATCCGGGTGCTGATCGACAAAGCCGCCCGCTACACCGCGGTCGAGATCGACCAGACGATGGCTGACCGGTTACGTGCCGCCTACGGCGACCGGGCACAGATCATCCACGGCGACGGCACCGACACCGGTTTGCCCGCAGGCGAGTTCAGCGCCGTAGTGTGCTTCACGATGCTGCATCACATCCCCACCGCGCAGCTCCACGATCGCCTGTTCGCCGAGGCGTTTCGCGTGCTGCGGCCCGGCGGGGTGTTCGCGGGTAGCGACAGCGCGGCCTCGATTCCGTTCCGGATCTTGCATTTCCGCGACACCTGCAACCCGGTACATCCGCAAACGCTGCCGGAGCGCTTGCGCGCAGTGGGTTTTGGCGGTGTCCATGTCGACGCCCAGGGCGGCAGGCTGCGCTGGCGCGCGGTGAAGGGGGGCGGATGAGTCAGCAAGAGTCGACACTATGGTCGCGGCTGCGTCAGGAATGGCTGCAACGCCTCGAGTCCGACGAACGCTCGGCCGTGCTGGCTTGGGCGGCTTTCACCATCACTTTTACCGGGCTCAGGGCGCTTACCCACTGGATCCACGCCGGTCACGGCCCGTCCGGTGGCGGTGTCAAATTGGGCAGCAGGCATTTTCACCACTACAACCTTGGAATCGCCTTGCTGTCGGCCGTGGGCGCGGTGGGCCTGCGCGGGTCGGACGAACAACGGCGCCACCCCGTGGCGGCTGTCGCGTTCGGCGTGGCCAACGCGATGATCGTCGACGAGTTTGCCTTGCTGCTCGACCTCGAGGATGTCTACTGGAAGTCCGAGGGACGCGAGAGCGTCGACGTAGCGGTCGGTCTCATCGCCGCAGGCGGCACCGTGCTGGCCGGGATGCCGTTCTGGCCGTACGCGCGCCGCGCACTTCGATCACCCGAGGCTAGGCCTTAACGATCGCGACCCGCACGCCGTCGCCGATCTCTGCGGCCTTCGGCCCCGGATCGCCGAAGTCGAAACGGGTGGCCAGGATTTCGCGGGCGATGAGGTCGCGATGCGTCCGCGCCCATTCCTCGCGATCGGCAGGCACTGATAGCACCACGCTGATGCGGTCAGAGACGTCGAGCCCCGTCGACTTGCGCAGCTCTTGCAGCTCGCGGATGCGGTCTTTGGCCCAGCCTTCGGCCTCAAGCTCGGGCGTCACCGTGCCGTCCAGGACCACCAGCCCAGCGCCGTCGGGCAGCGCGGCGGTGAACTCCGGGTCGGCGGCCACCAGCCGCGAGCTGTACTCGTCAGGCTGCAGCACTGCCGGCCCCGCGGTCAGTGTGCCGTCCCGGTTGACGACGCCCTCCCCCGCCTTCACCGCCTTGATGGCGGCCTGCACGTCCTTGCCCAGCCGTGGTCCGGCCACCCGAGCGTTCACGGTGAGCTCGAAACGACCGTAACGGCCGATGTCGTCAGTCAGTTCGACCTTCTTGACGTTCAGCTCGTCGGCGACCAGATCGGCAAACGGCGCCAGGCGCTGTGGATCTTCAACAGCCACAGTCATTTTCGGCAGCGGCAGGCGCACCCGCAGCTTCTTGGCCTTGCGCAGCGACGACGCCGCCGAGCACACCTCGCGGACCTGGTCCATAGCCGCAACCAACTCGGCATCGGCCAACAGCGTGTCAGCCGACGGCCAGTCGGTCAGATGCACAGATCGCTCGCCGGTGATGGCGCGCCAGATCACCTCTGTGGTCAACGGCAACAGCGGCGCAGCCAGCCGAGCGGTGACCTCCAGCACGGTATGCAAAGTGTCGATGGCGTCGGCGTCTTCTTCCCAGAACCGTTGGCGTGAGCGCCGCACATACCAATTCGTCAAGGCCTCAGTGAACTGACGCAGCTGCTCGCACGCACCGGAGATGTCACAGACGTCCATCTCGGCAGTCAGGTCGTCCCGCAACGCGGCCAGCTTGGCCAAGATGTAGCGGTCCAGCACATGCGGCGAATCAGTGCGCCACACGCCGACTTTCGGTGCGTATAACGCCAGGAAGCCGTAGGCGTTCCAAAACGGCAGCATCACCTGGCGCACACCCTCGCGGATGCCGGGTTCGGTGACGATCAGGTTGCCGCCGCGCAGGATCGGCGAGGCCATCAAAAACCACCGCATGGCATCCGAGCCGTCGCGGTCGAACACCTCATTGACATCAGGATAGTTGCGCAGCGACTTGCTCATCTTCTGCCCGTCAGAACCCAGCACAATCCCATGCGCCACACAGGTTTTGAACGCGGGTCGGTCGAACAGCGCGGTGGCCAGCACGTGCAGGGTGTAGAACCATCCGCGGGTCTGCCCGATGTATTCGACGATGAAGTCGCCGGGGTAATGGCTGTCGAACCAGTCGCGGTTCTCGAACGGGTAGTGCACCTGCGCGTACGGCATCGATCCGGAGTCGAACCACACGTCGAAGACGTCAGGGATTCGCCGCATCATCGAACGTCCGCTGGGATCATCGGGGTTGGGCCGGACGAGTTCGTCGATGTACGGCCGGTGCAGATGGGCGGGCCGGACACCGAAGTCGCGTTGCAACTCGTCGAGGCTGCCGTAGACGTCGATCCGCGGATACGCGGGGTCGTCGGATACCCACACTGGGATCGGCGTGCCCCAGTAGCGGTTTCGGGATATCGACCAGTCGCGCGCGTTTCCCAGCCATTTGCCGAACTGGCCGTCTTTGACGTGCTCGGGATGCCAGGTGATCTGCTGGTTGAGCTCCACCATGCGGTCGCGGAATTCGGTGACTTTCACAAACCACGACGACACTGCCCGGTAGATCAGGGGGTTGCGGCAACGCCAGCAGTGCGGATAGGGGTGCTCGTAGGTCTCGTGCCGCAGCAGCACCGCGCCGTTGGCCGCCGCCGGGCCGGTGCCGTCTTTGAGATCCCGGATGATGTGCGGGTTGGCGTCGAACACGTGCTGGCCCTGGTAATCCGGGACGCTGGAGTCGAAGCGGCCCTTGCTGTCGACTGGGGTGACCGGCACGATGCCGGCCTTGTCCCCCGCGTCCTTGTCGTCCTCGCCGTAGGCCGGCGCCATGTGCACGATCCCGGTGCCGTCCTCGGTGGTCACAAACTCGCCTGCCAGCACCGCAAAAGCATTGGGCGAGTCCATGAAATATGGAAACGGCGGCAGATACCGCATACCCAGCAGATCCGCACCGCGATAACGGCCCAGCACCTCCGGCTCGTCGCCGAGCTCGCGCGCGTAGCCACCCAGCCGCGCTTCCGCCAGCACATAGCGCCGCTCCCCCGCCCGCACCTGCACATAGGCCACGTCGGGGTGGACGGCCACCGCCTGGTTGGACGGCAAGGTCCACGGCGTCGTGGTCCACACCAGCAGGTACGCGCCCGCTAATTGCCCGGTGGGGACCCGGAATCCGACCGTGATCGCGGGGTCCTGCCGGCTCTGGTAGACGTCGTCGTCCATCCGCAACTCGTGGTTGGACAACGGTGTTTCGTCACGCCAGCAATACGGCAGCACCCGGTAGCCCTCGTAAACCAGACCCTGGTCCCACAGCTGCTTGAACGCCCAGATCACCGACTCCATGTACGGCAGATCGAGCGTCTTGTAGTCGTTGTCGAAATCCACCCACCGGGCCTGGCGGGTGACGTAGGCCTGCCATTCGTCGGTGTAGCGCAACACCGATTCACGACAGGCCTCGTTGAACGCGGCGATTCCCATCGCGTCGATCTGCGACTTGTCGGTGATGCCGAGCTGGCGTTCGACCTCGAGTTCGGCGGGCAACCCGTGGGTGTCCCACCCGAAGCGGCGCTCCACCTTGTAGCCGCGCATGGTGCGATACCGCGGCACGATGTCTTTGACGTAGCCGGTGAGCAAATGCCCGTAATGCGGCAGGCCGTTGGCGAAGGGCGGGCCGTCGTAGAACACGTATTCGCGAGCGTCGGCGCGGCGCGCAATGCTGGCGCGGAAGGTGTCGTCGCGCGCCCAGTAGTCGAGGACCTCAAGCTCGGCCGCCGGGAAGTCGGGTGCCCCCGGTTTCGGATAGCTGTGATCGGTCACTGCGTCGTCTCCTGTGCCATTGTCAGGCCCGGGGACGACGCCGCGCATGATGCGCGAGCACCGCGGTACCACCCCGCTTGCCGCGCTGATGCGCGACCGCTCAATAACGGCTGTGACGGGCCTACCCGTTCGGTTCTACTGAGCCTGGTTGGCTGTTCTTCCGAAGGCTCCCCGGTGATAGCCGGATCGATGCCGTTGGGCTAATTCTACGGGCGGCGCCAAATCGGTATTCAGCCCAGTGCAGCCTTCGCGTCGGCCAGGTTGTCCGCGCCGAGCACCAAGCGGGTATGGGTGGCCAGGTAGGCCGTTTCCAAGTTGACCTTCGCGGTGCCGAGCTTGTGAATCGCCTCGGCAAGCGCGCCCGGACGGTCTTGTATGTCGAGAACGATGACTTCCTGCTCCTCGACGATCTTGATTCCGGCGTCGTGCAACGCTTCAAACGCGGGCGTGGCGTCGTGGACCAAGATGTGCACCTCGGACTGCCCGCCGCCGCTGCTCAATGCGCACAGGCCGGCGATGTTGACGCCCGCCTTACCGAGCACGTCGCCGACCCGGGCCAGCTCACCTGGCTCGTCGGCGAGATAGAGCGTCAGATCGGTCGCCATGGTGGTATTCAACGCTACTGCGAAAACCAGGCGAGTTCCGGCGATTGCAGCGGGCCACCTCTTACACTGCGGCGCGTGGCGTTCGACGCAGTATTGGCTCGCGACGTGGCTCTGCCGTTGTCGGTGGCCGCCTACACCGTGATGGACGGCAGTCCCCCTGCTCTGCCGACCGGGTTCGTGCAGACGGCACTGATCCGAGCCGACGGTGCATTACTCACCGCGACGACCGACCCCCATCCCGAGGTGGTGGCAATGACGAAGGACACCACCATCTTTGGTCTGATGGGCCACAACGCGGCCACTCACACCGCATTCGTGTCGTTTCGCGGCAGCGCGGATTTGGCCGACTGGCTCGCCGACTTCGACGCGGTCCCCACCGCATATGCTCCGGTCGCCGGGTTCGGACAAGTGGCAGCCGGCTTCTTAGACGTCTACGAGCTCGTCTGCGACAGCATCGCCGCGAATTTAGCGACCGCAACCGCCGATTGTGACCAGATCCTGATCACCGGACACAGCCTGGGCGCCGCGCTGAGCGTGCTCGCCGCCCCGGACATCTTCCGCAACATGCCGCCAAACACCATCGAGCCGCGACTCATCACCTTCGCCGGGCCGCGGGTCGGGTTCAATGACTTCGCGGCCGCTTTCAACGCCACCATCGAAAGCTGCTTTCGGCTGGTCAACTTCCTCGATATCGTGCCGCACGTACCGCCGGCACCCTATGTGCATGTCGGCGCTGAGATCGATGTCGACAGCGGCGGAGCGATCGACGTCGCCTGGCGCCACAGCCTCGCCGCTTACCGGCAAGGCCTTACCGCGCTGATACATAGTTCCTCTGCCTAGAATGCGACACGCCGATCATGGAGGCAACCAATGATGACCGGCGCGTCGCGTCCTAGCTGCTCAAACACAATGAAGCGAAAATGCAAGTTGCCAGGCGCTCGACCAAAGAGTCAGCGACCTGGCAACTAGCGGCCTGGGGAGGAGGAACGCTCGGCAGTCATCGGACTACCCCACCTCGAGCAGTCCCACTCGCCACAGTGCCGCGTACAGGTGACGCAGCGGAATGCTCAGCAAGCGAGCAGCCCCGGTGACCAACGGGTCTCCCTGGCCGAAGGGGTCAGCCTTGACGTCCCGCGAAACCTTCTTCGGTGCGGTGTCCTTCGGCGCACGCGCCACGGTCAGCTTCGGCGCTGCCGTCAGCCGGGGGCCCGGTGCGGTCACCACGTCGTCGTACAGAACAGCGGTCATGGTTGCCTCCTAGACGGAAATCAAGCGGTTTTTGTTGGGACTTGATGTTCCGTCCCGCTGGTTCCGAGCAGTTCCCTGCTCTTGGGCAACGCGCGCAGTCGAGCCGATTTCAGCTGGAGGCGGCGTGCCGGAGACCGGATCGGGACGAAACAGGACCCGGATATCGGTCCGGACTCTCACTGGAACTCATTCGTCCCTCACCTCCTCACAGCAACGCCAGGTGCGGATATCCGCACAATCCACGTGCACTGCAGGAGTACAGACCCGACGAATGTCGGTGACCGCACCCCTCTCGCTAGAGCTTCGACACCACACGGCGTGTCCGGTATCCCGGAAGCCACTTGGGCTCAACCCTTAAGCCGGGAAGAGCTGTCCTGACCCGGGGCGTCTCTCGACGTTCAGGGTCAGTGGCCTATGTCCGTGTAGCCGCCTCACCTAACGAGGTGCTTGCGCATCCGATAATGCAGGAATAACTTGATCAGGTCAATTTAATCCCAGCCAGCGTGTCAGTGAATTGACGGTTTCTTTACGTTAACGACACCTGAACAGGCCTTACACAAGGTCGTAATCTCCCAGGTCAGGACGGGTCATGACGTCCCGGAACCTGGTGAAACTCCACGGCCACACAGCCGGCAACCCGCGGTCGTCCAGATACCAGCTTCGGCAACCAGTCACCCACACCGTCTTCTCGGCCGCCTCCGCTCGCGCGGCCTCGAAGCGGGTCGTGACCTCGCAGCTGGCGCTGATCGCACGGTATTGGCCGTCGGCCAGTACCTCGATGAGCTGCATGACGTAGGCGAACTGCGCCTCGGCCACGTCGATCAGCGAGAAATTGCCAACCGGCCCGTTAGGCCCGTTGAGCATGAACAGGTTGGGAAAGCCCGGAACCGACACCGACAAGTAGGCGAACGGCCGCTGCGCCCACACGTCGTCGAGGCGCACCCCGTCGCGGCCCACCACCTCGATCGGACGCAGGAAGCGATCCACCCGAAACCCGGTGGCCAGCACCAGCACGTCAAGCCGGTGCAGTTCACCGCCGACGGTCCGGACACCCTCCGGCTCCACCCAGGCGATCGGCTCGGTGACCAGGCGGGCGTTGGGCCGCTGAATGGCCTGGTAGAAATTTGGCGAGATGATCAACCGCTTACAGCCGGCCCGGTAGTCCGGTCGCAGCTTCTCCCGCAGCACGGGATCGGCCACGTTGTCCTCGAGGTTGGCGCAGGCGGCCTGTTGCAGCTGCATCAGCGCGGGGGAGTCCGCGTCGACGACCGCGTTGGCGAAACTTTGGACAAACCCGGCGTTCAGTTCGGCGCGCAGCTTGGTCAGCAGCGACGGGTTGGCGCGGTAGCGGGCCCGGTCCGCCTCGTCGATGGGCGGATTTTGCACCGGCAGGATCCATTGCGGGGTGCGCTGGAACAGGCGCAGCTCGCCCACGGTGTCGGTGACGGCGCCGACGATCTGCACCGCCGACGAGCCGGTGCCTACCACGCCCAGCCGCGCGCCGGCCAGCGGCACGGTGTGGTCCCACCGGCAGCTGTGGAACACGCGAGGTCGTTGGGGCGC
>NZ_CAXUCH010000064.1:0-6144 GCF_964249325.1 uncultured Mycobacterium sp.
GCGATGGCGCGTTTCGGCGCGCCGGTCGCTTCGCCGATGTGTGGATGCCCTACATGTACACGCCGCAGCGGCTGGCTGACAGCCTCGAGTCGGTGCGCGCCTATGCGGGTGAATTCGGCCGCGAGGCGGCCGAGATACGGGGCGCCATCTTCTGCTGGGGGGCGATCGACCGGGATGCCGCGGTGGCGCGCCGAGAAGCTATCGCCGCGGTCAATGCGACATACCGCCAGGACTTCGAACCGCTTGCCGACCGCTATCTACTGACCGGAACCCCGCAACACATCATCAAGCGGCTCGAGGAGTTTCGGGACGCCGGCGCCGAGACGGTCATCTTCGGCGGGCCGCGCGATGCCACCGCATGGCGGCGAAGCGCTGAGTTGTTCGCGGCCGAGGTGCTTCCCACGCTTCACGGCTGGTGACCGCGGCACCCACTCACTAGACCGATGTCGATTGGTCGATGTGCACGTTTCCGCGTGCGATGGCCGTGCCGGCCGTTATGGACGGGCATAGACCATCGCCTGATACAATGTAGCTAAATGAATAACGGAATTGTTTGATACCGGCGCGAAGCCCCTTGCCTCGCGTGGCATCAAGCGTAGGGCGCCGACCAGGCAGCGGGCGTGTATTGATCCACGCGGTGCTGGGAAGAACCCGCTAATGATGCGCGAGCAGCGCTGGCAATGGACGCGGTGCCTTTGAGGTGCAGCCAAAAAGCAGTGATGGGAGCATGATGACGACTTCAGAGGTGGCTACGCTGGCCGGCTACGAGGCATTTGCCCCGTCGCTCTTGGTGGAAAAGGTCGGCGCGGTGCACGTGGTGCGCATCAACCGTCCCGAGGCGTTCAACGCTGTCGACGAAGCGGTTCATAAGGCGCTAACGAGGATCTGGCGCGTCCTGCTCGACGATGACGACGTACGAGCCGTGGTGACAACCGGTGTCGGCAATGCGTTCTCGGCGGGCGGGGACATGCTGATGTTCGGCCGGCTGATCGAGAACCCCGAAGCGCGTGCGGAGCAGATCGCTGATGCGCGCACCGTTTTCACCGAGGTGATCAACTTCGGCAAACCCCTGGTCTCGGCGGTCAACGGTCCGGCGGTCGGGTTGGGCTGCTCGATAGCGTTGCTGTCGGATCTGCTGGTGATGGGCGAGAACAGCTATATGGCCGACCCGCATGTGGCGGTCGGCCTAACGGCGGGCGATGGGGGCGCCGCGATGCTGCCGCTGCTGGTCGGCATGATGAAGGCCAAAGAGTACGTGCTGCTCGGCGACAAGATCACCGCGCCGGTCGCGAAGGAACTCAACCTGGTCACGCGCGTGGTCGCCGACGACAAGGTGCTCGATGAGGCGCTGGCATTGGCTGAGCGACTCGCAGCGCTGCCGGCGCAGGCGGTGCAGTCGACGAAGGTCGCGATGAACATGCACCTGAGCCGGGCGGCGATGGGGATCCTGGAATACGCGCTGTACGCCGAGTACACCTCGTTTACCACCCAGGAGTTCAAGGACCGCGTGGCGGCGTTCCGGGCTCGCTCGAATCAGAAGTAGCTCAGCGGTAGGCGCTGATCCGCGCGGTGAGCGCAAGCCTGTCTTGGTCGTCAATGGCCTGTGCGTCAGCCACCGCGGCGCCGCGCCCGATGCGCAGCGCGGAGGCCTCGTAGCGAGAACGCCCGCCGGCGATGAACGGGCGCAGAAAGTTCACTCGCAGCGACGCAGTCCGCAGCGGCGGGTTGCTGTCGCTGATGGCCGCCGATGCGGCCAGCTCCAGGGCCGCGGCGGACACGCCGCCGTGCACTATTCCCACATCGTTGTAGAGGACAGGGTCGGCGAGTTGACGCAGCACGCGCCGTTGGCCGTCGGGAGACGTGACCTCTATCGCCATCAGCTCTGACAATGGGGTGTGGGCGGCCTTGACCAAGGTGTCCGATACCCGATTGTCGACCAGGCGCTCAGCGGAAACAAAGTACGAGCGCACGGTTCCCCCGCCGATGATGGTGCCGCCGCACGACAAGGTACAGAACGACAGCGACGTGCTGCCCCTGGGGCCAAGTGCTCGGCCGTCGGCTATCACCGGGATCTGCGGGTCGGCGGTGGCAAGCAGAGCGCCCTCCGGACTCAGCTCGAGGGAAAGCTCGCTTGAAACCGTCCATTCATCGACGTCGCGGCGAAAGTGATTGATCAGACCGCTGACCGCGTCGACCAGGATGGCCAAAGGTCCGACTGTCGCACTCCCGGTGAACGGGTTGGTCATACCGGCGACGCCCATCGACATCACAGCGGTGGCCTCCACCGGGTTTTCGTCTAGGACCTCGATGCCAAACCGGCCGAAGATCCGGTCAGGTGTTTCCGAGTCATGTGGTAGTGCGCCGTCTGTCAGTCGGTTCACTGCAGCAGGTCCACGACTGTAGACAGCTCGGACCCGGACAGCACGTATTCCTCAGCCTTCTTCAGATGCCGGTCCCACAACTCGGCGGCCTGTTGTGAGTCTCCGGCCGCTATCAAGTCCACCAGCATTCGATGTGTTTTGGACGCCCGGCGCGCGGCCTGCTCGGCAAGGGGCCCCGTGCTGGGCTGCAGCGACCGGTTGGCCGTCTCAATGATGTGGTGCAGCATCTCGCTAATCATCTGCAGCGTCTTGTTTCCGCAGAGTCCGGCGATTGCGGCGTGAAAATCGGTGCGCGCATCCACGGCTTCGCTTCCGTCAACCTCGTTTTCGTGGGCGACGATCTGCGCGAGTTGGTCGATGACGGCCGGGTCGCGATCCTTCGCCAACTGCACGACCATCGGCGTTTCGATGGCGGCGCGGGCGTAGTAAACGTCGCGCAGTGTGACCCCGTCGTACTCGAGTATCAGGCCGGCGTAGCGGGCCAGCGTCTGACGCCGCGGGCGATTGACGCGCGCACCTCCGTGGACGCCCCGCCGGATTTTGATCAGCGACTCCGACTCGAGCACCCGGAAGGCTTCACGCAGCGTGGGCCGCGACACCCCGAAGCGCTCGATCAACTCCGATTCAGGGGGCAACATGGTGCCCTCGGCGATTTCTCCGCGGACCATCATCTTGCGTAGCACCGTGGCCACCCGCTCGGCCATCTTGGGCTCACGCAGACTTTCCACCTCCACCGTGGCACTCCCTTCATCGGTGGCAGCCCAATAGGCGCTCTGAATCATATAACTATATATGCAAATCGTGGTTTCTGAGATCTGTTGTGCCGGTGAAACGGCGCTTGTGAACGACGTTCATGGCTGCAGCGGGTCATATTGCCTGGACCAAGGCAGAATTTTGGTTAGAGAAACGGCTAAACAGTTAGCGATACAGTAGGCTCGGTGCGTTGCGCATTGGGTTGAGCCAGATGCGCCTGGGCGGCATGGACGAAGGAGCAGTGGATAGCGATGCCCGTTAGCGAGGCTCTGGCCCGGCGCTTCCTGCATGTCAACCTCAACTGCAGATCGCTGGACGCCACCGAAGAGCTGTACGTCAAGCAGCTGGGACTATCCGCTCGGATGCGCACCGACCCCTCGGCGCCCACGGATGGCAGCATCCTGGGCCTGCCCGGTGAAACACATGCTGCCACATCGTTTTTCTACGATGCACGCGGTGGCCGCAACGCGTGCGCGCTAGAAGCCATCCAATGGACGACCCCGCCACTCAAGTCCGATCAGAACCCTCATCCGGCTCGTCCCGGAATCCGCTCGGCGTTGTTCACCGTCAACGATTTGGATCAGTACGTAAGCGGCCTGCAAGACGCCGATTTTCTGGTCAGCGATCCCGTGACGGGTCTGATTTCGGGCGGCAAATCAGTACTCGTGATGGACCCGGACGGCGTCGTGATCGAGCTGAGCGAACTGCGTAGCGAGCAACCCGGCGCGTTGTTTGCCGGTATCCGGATCTCGGCCGTCGACGTGGCGGCCACCGTGGACTTTCTGACAGCCATCGGTTTTGCGGTGCTGGAAGCGCCGGCACCCATGACGGTGGCCGGGGATCAATTGGCGCCGGGCGGCGGCGGGGCTGAGGCGCGGTGTGTCGTGGCGCGGCTGGCATTGCCCGAGGATCGCCACCAGTTCACGGTCAGTGTCGTGCAGCATCCCGAAACCGGCAGCCATCCTTTGCCGGTGGGTGGCAACAGCCAGGGCCTGTACCGCTGTGCGCTGCGGGTAGACAACGTCGAAAAGGCAGTCTCCTTGCTGCCTGATTCGGTTGAACTGCAAGGCGATCCGGTGTGGTGCCCGCTGCCGGGCACCAAGATCGAGGGTCTCTACGTCGCGTTTATGCGCTCACCGGACGGTGTCGTCTTCGAGTTCGTCGAGCGGCCGCTGAAATACTTCACCCGCTAGCGGCGGCCGTGATGGCACGTTCGAGCGATCGAGCCAGCGAAAAACGCGGATTCGACTATGAGCAGCTGCGCGACACGTGGTACCGCGAAGGTTGGTATGCCAAGCGCACGTGTATCGACGCCCTCAAGCACGGCGCGGCCCGCCACGGCGAGGTGGGTATCGCTTTCGTCACCGAGGAATCCGAGACGGCGGCAACTGTCGCCGAGATCCATTGCGCAGCAAGAGATGTGGCGGCCGGCCTGAAACGGGTGGGCGTGGCGCCGGGTGATGCAGTGGCGGTGCAGCTGACCAACCGGCCGGAATGCGCCGTCGCCTACCAGGCGGTGCTGCTCTGCGGGGCCGTGCTGGTGCCGATCGTGCATATTTACGGCCCGAACGAAGTCGGCTTCATCCTGGCCGACTCCGCCGCCAAGGTGCTGGTGATGCCGGCGCGGTTTAAGTCGACCGACTACCTCGACCGCTTGGCGGAATATGCCGACGTCGACACGCTGCAGCGCATCGTCGTCGTCGGCGCGCAGCCGGGACATGGCTATCTGAGCTGGGCGGAGCTGGCGGCCGGACCGGATCACTACGTCGAGCCGTCACCGGACGCCGACGACGTGTGCGTCCTGCTGTACACGTCGGGAACGACGTCGGCTCCCAAAGGCGTTCAGCATAGCCATAATTCGCTGCTCGCCGAGCAGCGAACACTGCCCGATGTGATCGCCGGTCGTGCGTCCGATATCCAGTTGGTGGTGTTTCCCCCCGGTCACGTGGCCGGGCTGGGCTGCATGCTGCGGCCGCTGATCTCTGGTGCCCGCACGGTGTTCCTCGACAGCTGGGATCCGCACAGGGCCGCCGAACTGATCAAACGCTTCAACGTGACCTCAACCACGGGCACTCCGTTTCACCTGCAAGGTTTACTGGACCTGGGCAATATCCGTGGACAACTTGCGACGCTGCGTGAATTTCTCACCGGCGCAGCCACCGTCACTGAAGAGCTGGGGCGGCGGGCCCATGCGGCCGGGATCAACTCATATCGGTCGTATGGGCTGACCGAGCATCCCACCGTGACAGCCGCGCGGGCCGACGACCCTCAAGCCGCCCGGCTGGGCACTGACGGTAGACCGTTGCCCGGCTCGGCGGTCCGCATCATCGGCCGCGACGGAGCGCCGCTGCCGAGCGGCGCCGACGGCGAGGTCGTCGTGCAAGGGCCTGATCAGTTCATCGGCTACCGGGATCCGGCGCTCAATAACGACGCGTTCACTGCCGATAACTGGTTCCGTACGGGCGATCTCGGCCATCTCGACAGCGACGGGCGGCTGGTGATCACGGACCGACTGAAGGATGTCATCATCCGCGGGGGTGAGACCATCTCCTCGAGCCAGGTGGAGGATGTGCTCACCACGCATCCCGCGGTCGCCGAGGCAGCAGCTGTGCCCGCACCGGATCCGCGATATGGCGAGGTAGTCGCCGCCGTCGTCGCACTCACCCCCGGCGCCACACTTGACCTCGAGGCGCTTCGGCGCCATTTCGCAAAGTCGGGTCTGGCCAAGCAGAAGACACCTGAACGGCTGGCGATCGTCGAGTCGTTGCCCAGGACCGCGATCGGTAAGGTGCGCAAAGCCGAACTGCGCCAACGGTATTTCGGCGGTGCCCGGTGAGCTGTGCTACGAGGAACGTCTGGCGTGTAAACCACCATCCGCCAGGTCGCCACGCGGGCCGGCGTGTCCGTCGGTTTGGTGCAACACCACTGCAAGACGAAGGCTGAGCTGGCCGACGATGTCCGCGCCTGGGTCCTGGCCCGCCTGGTCGAGGCAGCAGGTGCGGTCGGGGGT
>NZ_CAXUCH010000064.1:6154-12922 GCF_964249325.1 uncultured Mycobacterium sp.
CGTCGACGGGGCGCGCCCCGAACTGGCGGGCTTCGATGAGCTCATGACCGATAATCCCAAACTGGCCGCCTATATTCGCCGGATCCTCATCGAGGCCACCCCAAATGCCAAGCGATGGTTCACAGAAGCGGTGGATCGCACCCCCAAACGGCTGCGTGACGAGCGACCTGATGGGCTGGCCGACGATCCTGACGAGCTGCGCACGGTGGCCGCAATGCTGCTCGTCGTCACGTTCGGGCCGGTGATCCTCGGCTCTGCGCTCACCGATCTGCTGGACTGTTCTGCCGAACAGGCCCACCACCGCTGGCGCCAGGTCGAGGCCGGCATGCCGATCGCTGCGGCATTGCCAGAACCGATGTGAATAGGGCAAGGCCGTGACGACTGGCCGAACCGCCGTTGAGGAACTCATCGCCAAGGAGGCGATTCGCGATCTGGTCTTGCAATTCTGCCGCGCAGTCGATCGCGGCGACGTGACACTCGCGCGGACTCTGTATGAGCGCGGCGCACTTGATGAGCACGGCATCAATCCCACGAACACGGCGCAGGAGTTCGTCGACCTGATCGAACCTATGGAGGCCGGACTGACGGTCATTCAGCACAACATCACCAACCACCTGATCCGGGTTACTGGTCCGGACAGCGCGGAAGGCGAAGCCTACGTGATCGCCTATCACCGGAGCGAGAACGGTGATGCCGCGAACCTCCTGCTCACCGGCGGCCGCTATCTGGATCGCTATTCCAGGCGTGAGGGGCAGTGGAAAATCGCACACCGCAAGTGCACTCTCGAATGGGCGCATGAGGTGGCTGTCCCGGCGACGCTCGAGCAGGAGAATCCCATCACCAATGGCAGCATCGCCGCCGGCCGAAAAGATGCACAGGATCCGTCCTACGCATTCTTCACGACATTCGCGCGAGGCGCACGGCTGTGAGGGCAAAGGCGCGGTGATGGATTTCGGCTTGGACGGCAAAAGAGCACTGGTCACCGGCAGCAGTTCGGGAATAGGCGCTGGGATCGCCAAAACCCTGGCCTCTGAGGGTGTTTCGGTGGTTGCCCACGGCCGCAATATGCAGCGGGTCTGCGCGGTGGTCGATCAGATCCGGCAGAACGAGGGAACGGCGGCGGCGGTAATCGGCGACTTGGCAACCCAAGACGGGGCCGCAGCCGTCGCCGAGGCCGCGGCCGCCGCGTTCGGATGGGTGGACATCCTGGTGAACAACGCGGGCGGACCGTCGGAGACAGGAATTCAATCGTGGTTTGCGTTGCCGGTATCGGAGTGGGCCATCACCTACCAACGAAACGTACTTTCTGCCGGGTATTTGATCCACGCCCTGGCACCGCGGATGAAGGAGAACGGTTGGGGGCGCATCATTCAGATCGCGTCGGCCGCAGGCATCATTCCCACCTCCGGTCAGCCTGACTATGGTCCGTCGAAAGCAGCGATGATCAACATGTCGATGGGTTTGTCGAAAGCGTTGGCGGGCACGGGCGTCACCGTTAATACGGTGATGCCCGGAATGATCATGACAGAAGGACTGCGCGATTTCTTGCACATCTTCGCTGAGCGGCGCGGATGGGGCAGCGACATCGAGCGCGCCGCACAGTACGTCTTAAAGGGGACCGGTCAAAGCGTCCATCGCATCGGCCAAGTCGAAGATGTCGCCTACGCCGTCGCGGTGCTGGCCAGTCCGAAGGCTGATTTCTTCAACGGCATGAACCTCCATGTCGACGGCGGAGGCACATCGTCAATCTACTGACCGGTGATGGTTCAGACTCGGTTCCCAGAGGCGTTGTGCAACATAGCGATTTCCGTGCCTGATCAACCCGTCGGCCCGCCGCTCCGACTGCAGCGCAGTCTCTCATCAGCACGGTGGGTCTCGGCGACGTCAGGCGTCGACAGCGCGAGACGGTGTTGGGTACACCGGGCGGCACCTGGTGGAGATGGCCGCCAGCGGCTGCGCCGCGTTATGTTGAGCCGCCGGTAGTTGCTGTCCACTTTCCGTACGGAATGTGATCGGGAATCACCCAGAAACTGCGGATGGCGCTACTGCCGTCCGGGTTGAGTCGCCACAGATCGACGCTCGGAATCACCAGCGGTTCGCCGCGGTAGTGACCTTCGTTGTGGGCGACGACGACAGCTTCAGATCCGCCGGTGATCAGCTGGGTGATCGTGACCACGGGATGGTCGGGCCCGGTCCGGTCCCACAGTTCGCTGGCCAGCTCCCACCCGCGCTTGACGGGGGTGCCTACCGGATCCTCCAGACTGGGTTCGCCGGGCGCGGTCTCGCGCCAGTGCCGCAGCCAGCCCTCTTTGTCCTGCTCGTTCCACAGCTGATACCACCGGCGGATGAATTGCTCCAATTCGTGGCCCGTCAACGCCATCGCTGTGCTCCTCTCGCCTTCGCGGTCGCGTCTTCCGGGACGACGACTGGTGCCGGCCCGCCGGCCGTCGGCGGTTCCCCCCAGCGGCTTCGCGCACGAATCATACCAGCGATGTATACAACTAAATAACTGTTTTCCTGGCCTGTGGTGCACCCTCTGATTGGCGCCAGTGACATTGGTCCGATTGGCCGGACCGGCAGCTATCCTCAAGCCGAGTGCAGCCAAAGTCTGCCGGTCCAGGTAGCCGAGTCGGACGCCATGGGATAGGAGGTCGGGTGCGTCTGTGGCAGGCGATCGAAGTCGCCGTGAAGCGCTTCAGCGGGCGGCGTTTCGTGTTCGACACTTATGGGCGGACTCTGACCTTTATAGAGTTTCGGGAGCGTGCGATATCGGCCGCTGCCGGGCTGCGCGAGCTCGGAATCGGTAGGGATAGCCGGGTCAGTTGGCAGTTGCCTAGCGGGCTGGAGGCCGCGGTGCTGATGGTCGCCCTGTCGCGGCTGGGTGCGATTCAGAATCCGGTGATCATGTCCTTGCGGGAAGCCGAGTTGCGCACGGTCAGTAGCACGTTCGATCCGGAGTTCGTTTTCGTTCCGGGCCGCTTCCGCGGCTGTGATCACCGCGCGCTGGCTGAATCCGTGTTCCCGGCCGCCACCGTCGTCACCGTTGACGCCAACGGCCCCGAAGGGGCTGCGCAGGCGGGTATCGCGTTGCCCGCCGCCGATCCGGTTGAGCTGTCGCTGATTCCCGACTCCGACGGGACGCGATGGGTGTATCTGACCTCAGGCACCAGCAAGGAACCCAAGGGTGTTAAGCACACCGACAAATCGTTATGGTTTAGCCCCGAATCCATGATGGCGGCGGTACCTCTGCAAGCTGACGATGTGTTTCCGATCGCGTTTCCCTTCGCCCACATCGGCGGCGTGGTCTGGCTCATCGCAGCGCTTCGCATCGGCCTTGCGTTGCAGATGATTGACGTGTTCGACCCCGCGCGAAGTCCACTGGAAATGGCCGGCGCAGGCGCCACCATCTTGGGCAGCGCGACACCGTTCTTTGAGGCGTACCTAGACGCACAACGCAGGCATGGGTCGGCCCGGCTGTTTTCCCGGTTGCGGTTCTGCCTGGCAGGCGGCGCACCGGTAGCCGCCGACCTGGACGAACGAGTGCGAACTGAGCTCGGCGGTGAAGGCGTGCTCAATGGCTACGGGCTGACCGAGTGTCCGCTGCTCGGATTCCCGCCGATGCCCGACCGCCACGGGATGCGGTCGCGCTCGTCATGGTTGCCGGGACCCGGTGCCGCCATTCGCATCGTCGACCCGGGTGGTGCCGACCTGCGGGCGGGACAGGAAGGTGAGTTGCTGGTGCGGGCGCCCCAGATGTTCTCGGGCTACCTCGACCCCTCATTAGACACCGACGCCCTCGACGATCAAGGGTTCTTACACACCGGTGATTTGGCCATTCTCGGCACCCACGGAGAAGTGACGATCACCGGCAGGCTCAAGGAAGTCGTGGTCCGCAAGGGCGAAAACATCTCGATGCTTGAGGTGGAGGACGTGCTTATCCGGCATCCCGATATCGCCGATGTCGCGGTGATCGGGCTTCCTGACCGGCTGAGCGGCGAACGATGTTGTGCTGCCCTGGTTGTAAGAGACCAAGCACCTGTCCCCAGTCGGGGAGAGCTGCGGACTTTTTGCCGATCACAGGGATTGGCGGCGTTCAAATCGCCCGAAGAGGTGGTTGTCGTCAGCCAGATACCGCGAAACGCGATGGGGAAAATCCAGCGAAACACTCTGCGGGAACTCGTCCTTGGCGAGGCCAAACAAAGCAAATCTGCGACTTGATCACATGAGGACTGTGCGGCCAGGGTAACTACCGCACGCCCAGCGGGGGGAGTGTCGCGCGGGCGCCTCTCGGTCCGGCTGGTGGCGCCGGCAGCGATGCCTTTCGCTGCCGTTGTCAACTCAATGTGCTGTGCTGGTGATTACCGGTAGCTTCTCCCACCCGCGCACCGTCGATGTGTGGGCCTGCACGGCGTTGTCCCAGTCGACTTCCCACTGCGGAAAGCGCTTGAGCACCTCCTCAAGTGCCACCCGGGCTTCCAGGCGGGCCAGGTGCGCACCCAAGCAATGATGGATTCCGAAGCCGAAAGCCAAGTGGTGAGCGACTTTACGGTGGATGTCGAAGCGATCGGGGTCGGCGAACATTCGTTCGTCACAATTTGCCGCCGCAGTCAGCAGCAGCATTACGGCGCCACGGGGCACCGTTGTGCCGTAGTGCTCGACGTCGTGTGCGACGTAGCGGGCCTGCACCGGTGAGGGCGCCTCATAACGCAACAGTTCCTCGATCGCCCCGGGGATGAGGCTTGGGTTCTCGCAGAGTTGCTGTCGCTGATCGGGATGCTCGGCAAGCACCTTGCCAGCCCACCCGATCAGGCGCACCGTCGTCTCATTACCGGCCGCGGCCAACAGCCCCACGTAGGTTTGGATTGCCGCCTTATCGCGATGTCTTTCGGCGCCGTCGGTGTCGGTGTACGTCGCGTTGATCAGATCGGTCATCACATCGTCGGCGGGGTGTTGCTGCCGGTAATCGATGTAGGCGCCGAAGCGTTCGGCATCGAGCAGCGCGAGTAGCGCCGCGCCGCCATCGGGGGATGCCTCGCCGGAGGCAAGCCTGAAGCCCTCGTCGATGCGCTTTCGATGCTGTGGCTGCTCGGCGTCGGGGATGCCGAGCATCATCCCGATGGTCCGCATGGGGATTTCAGCGCCGAAATCGGCGACGAAATCGAAGCCTTGCTGATCGACGAGCGGATCGAGCGTCGCTGCGCAAAACGCCCGGATTTTCGGCTCGATCTCGGCAATCCGCCGCATGGTGAAGACTCGGGCGAGCAGGCTTCGGTGCAGATCATGTACGGGCGGGTCCTCGAACAGGATGAACCCGGGCGGTATCGGTGCGCCGCTCGTGATCACTTCGAGCACGCTGCCCCGCCCCGATTGGTATGTCTGCCACTGCTGGCTGGCCTTCTTGACGTCGTCGTAGCGGCTCAGAGCGTAGAAGTCGTACCTGTCGTTGTAGTAGAGCGGCGCATCGTCGCGCAGGCGGAGGAAGGTCGGGTAGGGGTCGGTGTCGATTCCGAAATCATATGGATCGTAGTTGATCCCGGAGGTATCGAGTGTGGGCTCAGTCATTCGCTCGGCCCCCTCGGCCGTTCAGGGGACTTGATGAGCGCCCCAGCGTCGATGCGGATCTGTTGACCGGTGATGTAGCGGGCCTCGTCGCTGGCCAGAAACACGGCGAGATTGGCGACATCTTGGGGTTCGATAAATGGAATCGGCATCGCCTGAAAGAAGGCCAACGCGGGCTCCGCCTCGTCACGGGTGGGCCGCTCAAGATCAGGGCGCAACATCTCATACATCCCCTCGTTGTGCAGCGGGTGAGTGTTGACGTGGGTGGGGTGAATCGCATTGACTCGAATGGACCGGGGCGCAAGGTGATACGCCATTTCCTCGACGTAGGTGATCAGCGTCTTTTTGGCCCACACATAGCCGGCGCCGCCCGGGCCCATCGCTGCGTTGTTGGTCGCGTCGAGGATCATGGCGGCGGCTGACCCGGTGACGATGATCGACGAGCGGTGGCTCAAATGAGGTATGGCGACCGCGACGGCATTCATCACTCCGAGCAGATCGACGTCCGTCGCGTCGACGAAGTCGGATGGTTGCGGATCGCCCATGGCCAGCGGCAGGATGCCGGCGTTGGCCGCGACAATGTCGACATGGCCGAACTCGGCCACCCCAGCTTGTAAAGCTGAGCGCAGCTGGTCGCGCTCACGCACGTCGGCCTGTCGCGCAATGATGCGCCGGCCAGCATGCTCGACCAGCTTGATGGTCTGCTTCAGGTCTTGCTGAGTGGCCAATGGGTATGGGTTGGAGCCGATTTCACCGCAGATGTCCACCGCGATGATGTCGGCACCCTCATGGGCCATCCGCACGGCATGCGCTCGGCCCTGCCCGCGGGCCGCACCCGTGATGAAAGCAACCTTGCCCTCAAGACGGTTGCCCATACGGAGTCGCTCCTCTTACGCCGCAGAATCCAATAATGATCTAATGTTTTATCTGTTAGATCGTCAACCCTCGACGGTGAACGAGAAACCCGGTCTCAATGCCCGGGTCCAGTCTGGGAGCCGGCCTGGCTGGGTTCAACGGCAATGCGTGGGAGCGGTGCGACCGTTGGGGCCGATGCCGCGCGTGGCGCGATCGGATGGTCCGGAACGCGTAATGGAGCATCGGAGGTGGATATGGATTTGGGACTGGCAGGCGCGGCGGTGTGCGTGCAGGGAGGCAGCAAGGGCATGGGGCGTGCCGCTGCCGAATGCTTCGCCGAGGAGGGAGCCAGGG
>NZ_CAXUCH010000064.1:12932-20360 GCF_964249325.1 uncultured Mycobacterium sp.
GAGCCAGGGTGGTGGTTATGGCTCGCAGCCGCGACGCTCTAGATCGCAGTGTGGCTCGGCTTCGCGAACTGGGAAGCCCCGATGCGTTTGCGGTGTCGGTCGATGTGACCGACGCGCAAGGCGTCGAATCGGCGTTCGCCGAAATCGGCGAACGCTGGGGTGAGCTCAACGCGTTGGTGTGCGCGGCCGGGCCGGCGGTCTCGCAGCTACCTTGGCACCGCGTCAGCGACCAACAGTTCATCGACGCCTTCGTTCTCGGCGCGCTGGCGGCCCTGCGTTGCGCCCGCGCCGCGTTGCCCTTGCTGCGGGCGGCCGACTGGGCGCGCATTGTCAACGTCTCAGCTATGTCGGCGCGCAGCCAGGGTCACGGCCTTATTGAGTACACGGCTGCCAAGGCGGCGTTGAACAGCATCACCAAGAACCTTTCTCTGGAATTGGCCCCCGAGGGCATACTTGCCAACACTGTCTCGCCGGGCACATTCATCAGCGACCAAATGGTGCAGCACATCTCGAGCTTGCCGCCGGAACGGGGCGTGTCCGCCGATGATCCGGAGTCGGTGATGCGTTACATCTCAACAGAGTTCGCGGTTCGCGCAGACCTTGGCCGCGCCGGGTTACCCGAGGAGATCGGTCCGGTGATCTGCTTTTTGGCTTCGCGTCGCAACACCTATACGACCGGAGCGAACATCAATGTTGATGCAGGGTCATCCTTCTACGCCTAACGGATTGTCGGGTGAAGTCGGTCCAGTGTCCGATTCGCTTGCCTGTCGACATGTTCACCTTGGGGGCTAGCGCCAACGCGAGGTGGTCGACGATGTCACGTTTGGCTGATTGGCGCGCCGTCCCACCGTCGTCTTTGCAGCGGCGGGCCGATGGCCATGAATACATTGGCCGTTGAAGGCGCCGCAGTCCCGGCGCTGCAAGACGACCTCTAGCCAAGACCTGGCCTTCCACACGACATAGTGAAGCATTGTATATATAATTAGATGTATAGATCATGCGCGTCGGCGTCTGAGGCCGTATAGTTCACCACCGATGCAGATTCGGGATTGGATGCACTCGTCGCGGCCGGCGCTCATCTTGTACCCGTCGGGTACTGCATTGAGCTTTGCCAAGCTGGAGCAGCGGGCCAATCGGCTCGCGCACTTTTTCGTGCAGGCCGGATTGCGGGAGGGCGACACAATTGCCGCACTTCTCGAGAACAATGAACACATCCACCCGTTGATGTGGGCAGCTCGGCGCAGCGGGCTGTACTACGTGCTCATCAACACGCATCTGACCGCGGCTGAAGCGGCATACATCCTCGACAACAGCGGCGCCAAGGCCCTGATTGGTTCACGCGCGATGCGCGAAGTATGCGCAAGACTGGCGGAATACCTGCCCGCTGGCTTACCCGCGCTACGGTTGATCGCCGACGCGGACCTCGACGGCTGGGCACGATACCCCCAGTGCGTTGCCGATCAGCCCGATACGCCGATCGACGTCGAGCTTGAGGGCGATCTGCTGCAGTACTCGTCCGGAACGACAGGTCGCCCGAAGGGAATTCGGCGAGAACTGCAGCATCTGCCGCCGGCCGAAGCCTCGAATATGCTAGAGCCGCTGCTGGCAGCGGTGGGAATCACTCGTGACTCGGTCTACCTGAGTCCCGCACCGCTGTATCACACCGCCCCGTCCTACTGGTCGATGTCGGTGCAGGCGCTCGGCGCTACGACGGTGGTGATGGAAAAGTTCGATCCCGAGGGGGCGCTTGACGCCATCCAGCGTCACCGAGTGACCCATGCCCAGTTCGTGCCGGCCATGTTCGTGCGGATGCTCAAACTGCCTCAGCATATCCGCGAATCGTACGACGTATCGAGCCTACGGCGGGTCGTGCACGCCGCTGCGCCGTGTCCCGTGGAAATCAAGCGCCAGATGATCGACTGGTGGGGCCCGATCATCGATGAGTATTATGCGGCGTCTGAAGGCGTTGGGGCATCGTTCATTACGGCCGAGGAGTGGCTGGCGCATCCCGGGTCGGTGGGGCGATCGCTCGTGGGTAAACCCCACATCCTCGGCGAGGACGGCGTCGAGTTGCCGCCCGGGCAAGTCGGCGAAATTTACTACGAGGGCGGTTACTCCTTCGAGTACCTCAAGGATCAGGCAAAGACCGCCGCCTCCCGCGACGCGCACGGCTGGGTCACCGTCGGTGATGTGGGCTACCTCGACGAGGACGGTTATCTGTATCTGACCGACCGGCGCCATCACGTGATCATCTCGGGCGGGGTCAACATCTATCCTCAGGAGACTGAAAACGTGCTGGTGACCCACCCCAAAGTGCTCGATGCCGCGGTTTTTGGCATCCCCGATGAGGAGATGGGGCAGTCGGTGGCGGCGGTCGTGCAGACCGTCGACCCGACCACCGCAACACCGGAGTTCGCCGGCGAGCTGCGCGCATGGCTGCGTGACCGGGTGGCCCATTACAAGTGTCCGCGCTCGATCTACTTCGAGGCCGAGCTGCCCCGCACTGACACCGGCAAGCTCTACAAGCAGCAGCTGGTGGACAAGTACTCGCGAATATGAACACCGCCCTAACCGACACTGGGCCGCAGCCAGCCGACGGGGACTGAGTGGGCAGGCTGTCCTTGAAAATAGCTACCTGAGGTCGGAACCGAAATTGTAATAGAGCTAGATGTTTGGGTTGTTGCCCGAAGAAGTCGCGAGGCGCGAGTGAGCATTTCATTGTTGCTGGAGATGGCCGTTTCGGCAGAGCCGGACCGGCTCGCAGTCGTAGACGGAAATGTTCGATTGACGGTCGCGCGGCTTGGTGAACTGGCCGACAGAGGAGCGGGTGTCATCACTGGCACCGCGGCGCGGCATGTCGCATACGTCGGTACCGGTGGTGTGATGCTTCCACTGCTCATCTTCGGCTCGGCGCGGGCCAATGTTCCGTTAACCCCGTTGAACTACCGGCTGAGTGAAGATGGCCTGCGGCAGCTGATCGGCCGGTTGCCCGAGCCGTTGGTCATCGCTGACGCCGAGTACCGCGACGCCGTTAGCGACGCCGGCAGGCCGGTGTTGACGTCGGAGGAGTTCGTGGCGGCCGCAGGCACCGCCGAGCGGGCGTCGGATTTCGCCGACACCGATGACGTCGCGATCGTGCTATTCACCTCCGGGACGACGTCGCGCCCGAAGGCAGTAGAACTGTCCCACGGCAACCTCACCAGCTACGTGACCGGCACAGTCGAGTTCGGTTCGGCTCATCCAACCGACGCGGCACTGGTGTGTGTGCCGCCCTACCACATCGCCGGGGTGGGTGCGGCCTTGTCAAATCTTTATGCGGGTCGAAAGATTGTGTATTTGCGTCGGTTTGACCCGCACGAGTGGCTGCGACTCGTCGTCACCGAGCGCGTTACCACCGCCACAGTGGTACCTACGATGCTCGACCGGATCGTCGCCGTGCTGGAAAGCGAGCCGACCGCGGTGCCGACATTGCGCAATCTGGCCTACGGAGGGTCGAAGGTCGGGCTGCCACTAGTTCGCAAGGCACTCGAGCTGTTGCCGGGGGTAGGTTTTGTCAACGCGTACGGATTGACCGAAACCAGCTCAACAATTGCGGTACTGACACCAGAGGATCATCGCCAGGCGTACGGCTCGAGGGACGAGCAAGTTGCACGGCGGCTGGGCTCTGTCGGCCGACCCGTTCCGGGCATCGAGGTGCAAATTCGCGCCGAGGATGGCACTGTGCTCGGCCCGGGCGAGACGGGCGAGTTGTTCGTCCGTGGGCCGCAGGTGTCGGGGAAATACACAGGAATCGGCTCGGTTCTCGACCGCGAAGGATGGTTCGCCACAAAGGATCTCGCGATGGTGGATGAGGACGGCTATTTATTCATCGCCGGGCGCTCGGACGACACGATTATCCGCGGCGGCGAGAACATCGCGCCTTCGGAAGTGGAAGACGTGTTGATCGAGCATTCCGGCGTCCGCGAGGTCGCCGTAGTCGGCCTCGAGGATGCCGAGTGGGGCCAGATCATCGTGGCGGTTGTGGTTCCTGAGCCGGCCGTGAGCCCAGACCCGAGGAGTTGCGCGACTTCGCGCGCAAAAAGCTACGAGGCTCACGAACGCCGGACCGCATCGTATTTCGTGACCAGCTGCCCACCACTGCGACCGGAAAAGTACTGCGCCGGGAGATCGTTGAAAGTTTGAAATTCGCCGGCGCCGATCCGTGGTCATAGTCAGAAGTAAAGGAGGCACGGTGATCAACAGCCTGACACGGCGGCGTGGTGACAGCACCGCAGGCGTACCGCTGCCTATTCAGCGGCGCGACTCGTGAGCTGGCTATGACCGACCCGGATGCGGCTCAGCCGCCCGAGGATTTGGGAGTGCTTGACCTTCTGCTTTTCCGGGGAGCGGGCAATCCGCGGACGCGCTCGGGTGTGCTGTCGATGGAAATCCTTGACACCGTTGCCCAGTGGGAGCGTTTCGTGACTCACTTCGAACACGGCTCTGCGTTCCGCAGACCAGCCGCCCCGAGGCGTCGCGGGCGGTTTTGGCGTTGTCCCCGCTGTGGCGGTGAGCTAGCGAGCGGGTGATTGTCTTTGCAGGCCCGCTACCGAACGCTGCCCCGACCTCAGAGAGTGGTCCGGTGGGCCCACTGTTCACGTAGCGGACCCTTGAGGATTTTCATGCTGGCGTTGCGCGGGATCTCGTCGACGAATATGACGTGGCGGGGCACTTTGTAGTTAGCGAGTCGTTGCCGGGCCCAGGCGATCAAAGCCTCCTCGGTGAGGTTTTCGGCGATGACGAAAGCGGCCCCGACCTCGCCCATGCGCTCATCGGGAACACCGATCACCGCCGCATCGGCGATGTGGTCATGCTGTCGCAGGACGTGCTCGATCTCGGCGGGATAAGCGTTGAAACCACCGACGATGAACATGTCCTTCTTGCGGTCCACAATCTTGAGGAAACCCCGCTCGTTCATCGTCGCGATGTCTCCGGTGTGCAGCCAGCCCTCGGAGTCGATCACCGCGGCGGTCGCTTGCGGATCTTCCCAATAGCCACGCATAACGGTGTAGCCGCGCACCAATATCTCGCCCGGTTCGCCGACGGGCACTTCGGCGCCGGTGTCGTCGACGATCTTGACCTCGACATCGCGGGCGGGACGGCCTACTGAATTAGCGATGTCGTCGAGGTCGTCGCCGGGATCAGACGTGCTGACAAGCGAGGTCGCCTCAGTGAGTCCGTAGGCGGAGAGCACCACCGTGAAGCCGAGTTCGTCGCGTAGTTGGGTGTACAAGGATGCTGGCACATTAGCGGCTGACGGCACGGCGACCCGCAGCCGGGAGAGGTCCAATTCGCGGCGACCGGGATGAGCGATGATGTCGGCGAAAAGCGTTGGCGGGCCGAGTAGGATCGATACTTTTTCGCCGGCCAAGCGGCCCAACACGACATCGGCGTCGAAGACCGGCTGGGGGATGGCGCATACCCCCTGCATCAGGCAGGCCATCCAGCCGCATTTGTAGCCGAAGGTGTGAAAGAACGGCGGGACTATCAGATACCGGTCTCCCGGGGTGAAGGTGAACACGTCGGTGAGGTAACCGAAGGCCCGCAACGACTGCCCGTGGGTCAGCATCACACCTTTGGGCGCCCCGGTCGTGCCGGAGGTGAACATGATGTCGGACAGGTCGTCGGAGCCCACTGCTTCGATGCGCGTTCGTGCGGTGGACTCCTCGACGGCCGCGCCGGCTGTCAGGTAGTCGGTCCATGCCGTTGTGCCATCGACGCAGTCGGGGCCGACCAGGACGACCGGGATACCGACCTTTTCGGCTCGCAGCATCGACATGTAGTCGTTACCAAGGAATTTCGGGACCGTCAGCACCGCTTTGGCGCCGCTCTTGCGCAGGATGTAGGCGGCCTCGCCGCCTTTGAAACGGGTGTTGAGCGGTACGAGGATCGCCCCGGCCCCCAACACTCCGAGCGCCGCTGCGATCCAGTGCGCACCGTTGGGCGCCCACAGCGCCACCCGGTCGCCGGGTCGGACACCGAAGGCGATGGCCGCGCGCACCGACTCGATCATGCGCTCGGCGACATCGGCGAAGCTCCACCGCAGCCCGGCGTCGAGGTCCACCACCGCCTCGGCAGCGCCGTAGCGCTTCACGCTGGACAGCACCATCCGCGGGATGCTGACAAACTGCAAGTCGTGCCGCTTCACTGTGGCGGACTAATTGGTGGCGCCCGCGACAAAGGACCTGATCGCCCTGGCCGTTTCGTCCGGCTGATCCAGCATCACATAGGTCGAGCTGTCGTCGATGGTGTGCAGCGTGGCGTTGGGAAACGCGCCGGCGAGGCGGTGGGCGTGCGCCATTGGAAACAGCTTGTCGGCGTTGCCCCAGGCGATCAGCACCGGCTTTTCCCACGCTTCGATCGCCACGGTCGCGGCCAGCGTGTAGCGCGGGTCCAGGTCGGCGGTGAGCCGCACCGCCTCCCGGCGCACTTGGGCCGAACTGGCGAAGCCGCCGAATATCGCGGGCCGGCGAGCGACATCGATGCCGTGGCGGGTGACGGCCGAGGCGAAACGGGCCAGACCCGGCGGGGTTGCCAGCAGCCGCACCACCGCTGCGCCCAGCGTCGCGTTGAGCCGGCATAACCGCACCAACGGTGCGAAGCCCGACGGGGGGAAGTGCTCGAAGCTGTCGCAGTTGGTGAACACCAGCCGCGCCACCCGGCTGAAGTCGAGCAGATCATTGCCCAGCGCGGCCTGGACGATGCCGCCGCCGGTGTCGTTAGCCACCAGCGTCACATCGGAAAGGCCAAGCGCGTCAAGGAAGTGAAGGATCCGCCGGCCTGCCGCCGCCACACTCAGATCGACTGCCGAACCGACTGGCTTGCGCTGGGCACCGAATGGCCACGTCGGCACGATGCAACGGTGGGTGTCGGACAACCGCTCGGCAACGTCGTTCCACACTGCCCCGGTCACATAGACGCCGTGGACGAAAACCAGTGGTGGCCCCGACCCGGCGTCGGTGTATTCGATCTCGGCGTCGTCGACAATAACGGTGTCAGTCACAGCGGGTAACCTTCTGCAGACCTGGTGCTTTAACAGGGTAACTATATAGCTGATTCAGGCCCGGGTTGGGCGCCGTTTTCGCAATGGATTCACCGGTCAAACCGGGTCACACGCCGATTCTTTGCAGCAGGATCTCCCGATGCTTCACCGGATCGCCGAGGAGGTACTCGCTGCTTTTGGCCCGGCGAAAGTACAGATGCGCCGGATGCTCCCAGGTGAAACCGATACCACCATGAACCTGAATCGTCTCTGCGGCGACGCGGAAGAACGCTTCCGAGCAGAACACTTTGGCGAGCGCAGCGAGCACCGGCAGTTCCGAGGGATCGCTCGCTGCCGCGGCGGCCGCGTGGCGAACCACCGAGTCCATTCGCTCCACGTCGAAGGCC